>NZ_JBFRGE010000004.1:0-171155 GCF_052115185.1 Paenibacillus sp. 2TAB19
AAAACTAAAACTAAACGGCCTCAGTCCCCTTGAATTTAGGGCTAAGGCCGCTTCATAGATCTTTATTTTTTGTACTGTCTACTTGACGGGGTGCAGTTCACGGGACGGTTGGCCTTGTTTGTTGTTCAAGATAATCTTCATAGGCGCGGCATCGGCGCAATATAGTTAAACTAGAGACTTTCCAATGGGAATCCATCGTCGCCAGAAGGCTTGTCCATATCGATAGCAGGGGGTAGTGAGATGATACTGTGGATCATCGTTCTATTGCTGATGGCTTGCGCTGCCGGGTTTGTTTTGTTCCATAAAAATACGGTTCCTATCCCTAAGCAGCATGCTAGTGCTGAAGATCTGGCGGCCACTTCGGGCAAGCTGTCCATTATTATTCCCGCGAGGAATGAGGAAAAAAACTTACCGCATCTTCTAGGATCACTTATGGCCCAGACATATAAGCCGTTCGAAATTATCGTCATCGATGATTGCTCCGAGGATCGGACGCGAGCGATCGCGGAGAGTTATGGGGTAACGGTTATTGCCGGCTCGCCGCCCCCGCCCGGATGGACAGGCAAGAACTGGGCCGTGTGGAACGGCTACATGCAGGCGACGGGCGATTTGCTTGCTTTCCTTGATGCCGATGTCCGTCTCGCTCCGCATGCGCTGCAATCACTGATTGCCGCAAGAGAGGAAACGAGAGGAGCAATCTCTGTTGTGCCCTATCACGAGGCGGAGAGATTTTACGAGCGATTGGCGCTCATTCCGAATCTGCTTGGCTTATATGCCTTCACCTCGCCGATGGAGCGGGCGAACAAGCTCAAAGGGCTGTACGGATCTTGTATCCTGACGACACGGACAGACTATGAGCGGGCCAAAGGGCATGAGGGCATTAAGGCTGAACTGCTGGACGATCTCAATCTAGGCGCCAAGTTCATTGAAGCCGGCGTTCCGGTAACGAACTATATCGGTTACGGCATTGTTTCTTTTCGTATGTACCCGGGCGGTATTCGCAGCGAGATTGAAGGCTTCAGCAAAGGAGCGGTAATGAGCACGAGTAAGCTTAGCAGCTTCACGACGCTGCTCGTCGCGATATGGCTCATTGGACTGATCGCCACAGAGGCCGCGCCTTTCGCGATCGGTACGGCATGGGCGTGGCCGCTATTCATCGGCTACTTGCTCTACACGGCGCAAATCTACTATTTCATCCATTACACGGGCCGATTCGGCTGGTGGCTGCCTGCCATTCATATGCTGAGCACCGTATTTTTCCTCTATATTATGCTTTATTCGTTGTATCAGGTCGTGTTCTTCGGACGGGTAGCGTGGAAGGGGCGGCGCATTGAGGTAGGAGGTCGGAAGTAGTGGCGGTGACGATCACCTTGTGGACGCTGCTGTCGTTTCTTTCCGGCTCTCTTATGTTCTCCTACTGGCTTGGTCTTATAGCGAAGCACAACTTGCGATCGCACGGTGACGGCAATCCTGGTGCGCTTAATTTATGGCGAACGGCCGGCTACGGGTATGGGCTGACCGGCATCGCGCTAGATTTTGCCAAAGGGTATGTCCCCCTCTTGTGGATTGTCCACACGGATGCTATATCCGGCTACCCACTCATCCTTCCATCTGCGGCGGCGCTGCTCGGCCATGTATTCTCTCCCTTCTTGAGAGGCAAAGGGGGCAAGGCCATTGCGACAACGTTCGGCGTATGGAGCGCGCTAACAGCGTTCAAGGCAGCTCTTGCTTATGCCGTTATTCTGGCGATATTGCTGGCAGTGACGAGGCTGCTGTTAAAAGACAAACGGATAACGCCCCGGATCGACGCTCTTCAGGTCGTCCTGGGTATGCTGCTGCTTACCGTATATATAGCTGTTAGCGGCAGCTATTCCCGTGCGATCCTGCTATTCGGGATCATTAATTTGCTCCTGCTTATGTTCACCCATAGACTGGAATTGCGACAGCTTCTAGCATCGAATCAAACAGACCAGCATCATTGAAGCAGAAATTCAATCCAGCAAAGTAAACACCTGTTTGCTTTCTGTTATTGTCCTATGTTAGAATGGCTTTACTTTAATTGGGAACGGAGGGTTACGTGTGATAGACTTTATCCGAGTTAGAAGTTCGCGCGGCTAATTGAATAGCGCCAATACTCTGCCTGTGTGCAGAGAACTCGGGATAGGTCTGCCTCATTAAAGGTAACCCATAGCAATTATGATTGGCTGGAGAGTAATGGAATGATCGGATAGCTCTCTGCCGCCTTTAACCAAATGATGCTTTCGGAAAGCGCATGGAAGGTACTCGTGGGTAGTGACGGGTCTCTTTTTCAGCGCTGACCGGATTGACCTCGCTGACTTGTGCGATGGCAAGCAAGCTCCGGCTTGCTCCATTCCAGGCAGTATCTACTCCGTGCTTCTCTATTTCGTCAAAGCGAACACACAGGCCGCAGCGTCCGTGTGTTTTTTTGTTGCCGCATTGATCAAATCAAGGATATTTGAAGGAGGAACTACTATATGGAACAACCGAACAACAAAGCCGTTATCGTCGGCGTTAACTTACAGGATCGGCCTGATTTTCTATACTCCATGGAGGAGCTCCGCAATCTTGCGGAGGCGTGCAACATTGAGGTGGCGGGGGAGCTGACCCAGAATCTAGCCAAGATCAACAGCTCGCATTATATTGGCAGCGGCAAAATCGATGAGTTGTCCGCGCTCGTCGCGGGCGTCGATGCATCTACCGTCATCTTTAACGACGAGCTGTCCCCGTCGCAAATTCGTAATCTGGAGAGCTCGTTGGAGAAAAAGGTCATCGACCGTACGATCCTTATCCTCGACATCTTCGCGGAACGGGCTAAGACGCGCGAGGCGCAGTTGCAGGTTGAGGTGGCGCAGCTGCAATATATGCTGCCTAGGCTCGTAGGTTTGCGCGAATCGCTTGGACGCCAAGGCGGAGGCGGCGGCTCCGGCATGAAAAATAAAGGAACGGGCGAGACGAAGCTGGAGCTTGATCGCCGCCGTATCGAGGACAGAATCCACGCGCTTCAGTCCGAGCTTGAGAAGCTGGTCGCGCAGCGCCAGGTGCAGCGCAAGCAGCGGCAGAAGACGGGCATTCCCGTTGTCTGTCTCGTCGGTTATACGAATGCGGGCAAGTCGAGCCTGATGAATGCGCTGCTGGATGCTTTCATGCCGGAATCGAATAAGCAGGTATTCGCCAAAGACATGCTGTTCGCCACGCTGGAGACCTCGGTTCGCAACATCGAGCTGCCGGACAATAAGTCGTTTCTGCTTACCGATACGGTCGGCTTCGTCAGCCAGCTGCCGCATTATTTGGTGAAAGCGTTCCGTTCAACGCTCGAGGAAGTAGCTGAAGCGGATCTTCTCATTCAGGTCGTCGATTACTCGAATGAGGAATACGAGCGGCTTATCGATGTGACTAACTCGACATTGAAGGAGCTTGGCGCCGACCATATTCCGATGATCTTCGCCTACAACAAAACGGATATGACAAGTGAGCCTTATCCGCAAGTGAATGGCGATAAGGTGTATATGTCGGTCAAGGAAGGCGCGGGACTGGATGAGTTAGTGACGCTCACGAAGAAGCGGATCTTCCAGGACTACGTGAAGTGCGAGGTCATTATCCCGTTCGCAGAAGGGCGTGTCGTGGCTTATTTCAATACGAATGCGAACATTCAAGAAACGAGCTATGAACCGAACGGTACGCGCCTCGTTATGGAATGCAGACAAGCGGATTACGACAAGTTCAAGGATGTTTTCGTAGAGCCGCTGGAAGTCGAAGTCGAAGTCGAATAGAGCCGGGGAGCCGGAATTAGCGAAGCTTAAGTTAAAGAGAGTGCCTCCTGGCACTCTCTTTGTCGTTGAGCCTTTTTAGCGCGTGAAAATGGTCAATTAGGTTGATCTTTATTAGGGTCGTGCTACAGTGGTAACATAGAGGGAATATGAGGAACGAGCCCGAATGAGGAGGGTGCCTGGTTGAAAATCAAACTCGGTTACGTAGGCGTTGAAGATACGATGGGATTTGTCACCGATATTATAAGGCAAAGCGCCGAATTCGAATGTTACCCCTTCACGCATGAGCGGTTCGAGGACATTGGGCCGATCGTGTCGGCTCATGCGCATAAAGTCGATATGTGGCTGTTCTCTGGACCGCTTCCTTATCAAGCGGCTAAGGAGCAGGCGTCTCATATCCAGCAGCCGATGTTCTATATCTCCTATAGCGGAACGGGGTTGTACCGTACGTTATGTCAGCTGTTCTATCGGCAGCGGATCGATATATCAAGGCTTAGCTTCGATATGTACAGCGCAGAGGAACTGGCTAAGGTCGCGGAAGAGCTGGAACTCGGCGGCAGCGTGCTGAACGGAAAGCCGTTCGAGGGCTCGTACCAAGCGCTGATCGACTTCCATCTGGATATGTGGCGGCAAGGGCGAATCGATTACGCGGTTACCTGCGTCTGGTACGTGCAGGACAAGCTGAAGGCGCTCGGCGTGCCGGTGCTGCGGGTAATTCCGACGGAATCGTCCGTACAGGCGGCGCTGACGGAAGCTTGGCGGACATGGGAAACGCTGCGATACAAAGACACGCAAATTGCTGTTCAGTTCATAGAGACCGATCCGTATTCGGGCATTACGAAGGATTCGTACGTGTCGGATGAGCTGTTCCGCATGGAGCTCGCGGTAAGCGAGGCGCTGCTCGATTATTCCAGGCGGGTGCAAGGCTCGCTGAAGACGATATCGCCAGGGAGATATGCAATCTTCACGACGCGCGGCATATTGAAAAATATAACGGAGCATTTCACGCAAATGCCGGACTGTCCCGAGCTTAGCGGCTTGGGCGCAGAGCTGACGTGCGGCATTGGCATTGGCCGCACGGCTTACGAGGCGGAGATGATGGCAGGCAACGCGCTCATGCAGACGAGGCAATACGGTAAAGGAGTTTGGATGGTCGTCTTCAACGACAAGACGGTGTCCGGTCCTTTGGGACGCGCTGAGCGTATTTCTTACTCCTATTCGGCGGAAGGTCTGCAAGAGGTTAGCGATGATACGGGATTAAGCTCGTTAACGTTAGGCAAGATCGAAGCGATCCTGCGTAAATTGCAAACAGACGTCATCCATTCTAACGAGCTGGCTCAGCAAATGGGCATTATGCCGCGAAGCGCGCGGCGTATACTCATCCAACTCGAATCGAGCGGATATGCTTCCGTCATCGGCGAGGAAACGACTAGTACCCGCGGCAGGCCGCTGAAACTGTACAAAGTGGCACTGCGTCGGGACAGCCAATAGGCTAATACAAAAAAAGCTATCAAGTTAACAAGGTTTCAATCTTACACAGTGAAGCACACCGAATCAGGCGTTTTAGCGCTGTAGGTGTGTTTTTTTGTGTAAAAAGGAGGCAAGGGGCAAAAAGTTTGTCAGGTTAGTTGACATGAGGGTGTTTTTTTATTAATATACGGTCATAGCCTTTAATCAGCCGTAAATATAAATGAAGCCGTAAGCAACTTCTCGGATCACGAACGGCGCTTACGAGGAGGGATACAATGAATATTATCGCATTCAAGCATTTTGACTTCGATGACGAGTACGCTTTGAAAGCTTGGGCGGCGCAGCGAGGCCATACGCTGCGTATGCTGACACCCTCCCATTTAACCGAGTACGAGTATCCCTCTTCTGCATCATTCGATATGCTCGTCATATTAGGAGGGCCGATGAGTGTTTATGAGGGTGAACAGTATCCGTGGCTGGCCATGGAGAAACGGTTCGTTCGCGAAACGATAGATGCCGGGAAGGCCGTGCTTGGCATTTGCCTCGGCGCGCAAATGCTGTCCGAGGTTCTCGGCGGCAAGGTTAGCCGGAACGCGCAGAAGGAAATCGGCTGGCATGCGGTTTCCCGTACGGAGGAACAGCATCCAAGCTTTAGTCACATGCCGCAGACGTTCACCAGTTTCCAGTGGCATGGCGATACATTTACGCTTCCGGCTGGAGCAAGGCGGCTGGCATATTCGGAAGCTTGCGGAGAGCAGGCGTTTGCTTACGGCGATCTCGCCTTAGCGCTGCAGTTCCATCTGGAGACAACACCGGCATGTATCGCAACGATGCTTGATGTGTGGCACAGTGAGCTGATTGATGCGCCTTATATTCAGACGGCTGAAGCGATCTTGGAACAGTCGGGAAGAAGCGAGGTTTCGCATGCGATGTTGGCCGGCATTTTGGACGGCATGGCAGACATATATGAGAGCAAACGACAACTACGAATCTAGGCAGAGGGGATTGAAGCTTTATGGAACTTGGCATAAACGGAATTTGGACGATGCTTGGCGCTATATTGGTGCTGTTCATGCAATGCGGATTCATTTTGCTGGAGGCAGGCTCGACCCGGATGAAAAATGCGGGACATATCGCCGGCAAAACGGTATTTACGGTAGGTATCGTGTCGATTGTATTTTGGGCGGTAGGTTATGCTTTTATTTTCGGCTCGGAAGGAAACTCATTGCTTGGCTGGGGCGATTACTTCGGTTTCAATGTAATGGACGTGCCGGAGGGAGCAACGGTTGCTCCAATGATCATGTTCCTCTTCCAAATGGCGTTCGCGGCGATCTCGATGTCCGTCGCTTGGGGCGGGTTCGCTGAGCGGGCGAAACTATCCGTTTACTTAATATTCGCGGTGTTATTCTCGGCTCTTGTCTATCCCGTCGTTGCGCATTGGATTTGGGGCGGCGGCTGGCTTGCCGAGCATGGCAAACAGGACTTTGCCGGTTCGACGGTCGTTCACTTAACGGGCGCAATGGCGGCGCTGGCAGCTACGCTGCTGCTTAAGCCGCGTATCGGCAAGTTCAGCAAAAACGGCAAAGCGAACGACATGCCGGGACATAACCAAGTATTCACGACGCTTGGCGTTATGATTCTATGGATCGGCTGGTTCGGCTTCAACGCCGGCAGCTCGATCACGGCTGGCGACGGCAGCTTCTTCGGCTTTATCGCCGTCAATACGCAGCTTGGCGCTGCGGGCGGAGCGATTGCCGCGCTTATCGTAAGCTGGATGTTCGTTGGCAAGTCGGATATTGGCGCGATGCTGAATGGCGCGCTGGCTGGCCTCGTTGCGATAACGGCTTCCTGCGCATTCGTAGAGCCGTGGGCTGCGATTGTGATTGGCTTGATTGCCGGTATCGTTGTCGTCCTGAGCATGCGTTTCTTCGAAAAAATGGGCATCGACGATCCGATCTACGCATTGTCCGCACATGGCGCCGCGGGCGTCTGGGGCACATTGTCCAATGGCTTGTTCGCTACGCCGGAGCTGGCTGAGAAAATAGGAGTCGGCAAAGCAGGCCTATTCTATGGCGGCGGCTTGGAGCAGCTTGGTGTACAAGCACTGGGTATTGCAGCTTGCGGTGCGTTTGCTTTCGCGGTATCGTACATCATTCTATTCGTAATGAAGAAAACGATGGGACTGCGCGTAACGGAAGAACAAGAGATTATCGGACTGGATATCAGCGAGCATGGTTCATACGGCTATCCGGAGCTGTTGAAAGAAAAGCACTAATTCATGTTTAATACTTCCGAGAAAAAGGGCCTCAGCCTCCATTTTACAGTGGAGCTTGGGGCCCTTCGTATTATATGGCCAATCCGTTTTCCTATATTGACCGGGATACTGCCATGTCTCGCAACCTTCGCATTTGAGTGGATTCTGTCCAATCAAATGGCCTATTCCGTCCTCTAATCCACCCATTCCCACCATTCCGCAACAAAGCGCTTATTAGCCTGTATAAAATCCAATCACCCGCGGCCGCGCTGCTTATAATAGTTAGCGCCTGTATGCTTCGCTGCCGTTTCCAGCATGCGGAGCGCGGCTGCTTGCGCCGATACGGCTAGACGCTGCTCGTTCACATGGACGAGCTGTCCGTCCTTCACGACGACTTTGCCGCCGACGACGGTCATATCGACGTTCTGGCTAATGCCTGTGACGACGGGCAAGGCGGTATCGTCGAACAACGCGCCGGCGTATTCGAGCTTGCGGGTATCGATCATGAAGAGATCGGCAGCCTTGCCGACTTCGAGAGAGCCGATGGCATCCTCCCAGCCGAGCACGCGGGAGGAGCCGACCGTCCCGAGCCATAGGCTCTCGGCGGCGGTTGGACTTTGCTTGCCTGCGCTAAGCTTGTGCAGCAAGTAAGCTTGGCGCACCTCGCCAAGCAGATTGGAAGCATCGTTGGACGCCGAGCCGTCGACGCCGAGCCCGACATGGACGCCTACTTTCAGCATATCCGCGAGCGGGAAGATGCCCGATGCCAGCTTCATATTGCTGCTTGGGCAATGTGCGACCCCGCAGCCGCATGCGCCCATGCGGTGAATCTCGCCATCGTTGAAGTGTATGCCGTGCGCATACCAGACGTCGTTGCCGAGCCAGCCTGCTCGCTCCATATAGTCGAGCGGGCGAAGTCCCTTCGTCGCGAGGCAGAAGTTCTCTTCATCCTTTGTTTCCGCCAAATGGGTATGCATGCGCACCTTATAGCTCCGCGCCAATACAGCTGATTCCCGCAATAAATCTTCGGAAACGGAGAACGGGGAGCAAGGCGCGACCCCGACGCGCACCATGCCGAACTTCGATGCATCATGATACGACTCGATAACGCGTTGCGTATCCTTCAGAATAACGACCATCGACTGCGTCACCTCGTCGGGCGGAAGACCACCTTGCGAGCGGCCAAGATTCATGGAGCCTCTCGTAGGGAAGAAACGGATGCCAAGCTCGGCGGCAGCTCTGATTTCCTCGTCGATCAGCTCTCCGGATATTCCGTTAGGAAAGCAGTAGAAGTGGTCGGAAGCCGTCGTGCAGCCGGTCTTGAGCAATTCACCGAGGCCGACCATCGCGCTCAAATAAACGTCCTCCGGGCGCATATGGCGCCAAATATCGTAGAGCGTTAGCAGCCAGTCGAATAGTTCGACGTCCTGCGCCCACGGTATATTGCGAGTGAACGTTTGGTATAAATGATGATGGGTATTAATAAGGCCGGGGTATACAATCTTCCCCGCAGCATCGATGACGGTATCGGCCGTATCGTAAGGGATATCGAGACCGATTGCTTTGATTTCATGCCCGTCTGCGTACAGACTGCCGCCAGGATAGGTGTTGCGATCGGCATCCATCGTAATGATGTTGCGCGCATTGCGGATTAATAGCGTTGCCATCTTACAAACCTCCTTTTAAATGAAAAAAATCCTAACCGCGAGCGCAATACCCAGCAGAGGGCATTACGTTCGTAGTTAGGATTTTTACGGATCCCAGTAGAGCCCCCGAACCGATTATCGAGGTTATACGAACTGCATATGAGTGAGAGTTTAAATGAAATAGATTAATTACATAGTAATCAGCAGCAGAGTTGTTGTCAACTATTCTGACATGAGTGTGCGTGACAGATCCTTTTTAAATCGACTATTTAATTTAAGATCGTCTCATGGCGGCGTTTGGGCCTTGCGCGTTATGCTGGAGTAAACATGTTGTTATTCGAGCTGCAGGGAGGATCATGAAATGAGCAGTAGCTACACAGAAACGAACGTGAAGACGGTATCGTCGAACCCGATTGTTACATCGATTTTTACGGCAGATCCGTCCGCCCATGTATGGGAAGACGGCAAAGTATATATTTATGCATCCCATGACATGGATCCGGCGAGAGGCTGCGATCTGATGGACCGTTACCACGTCTTCTCCTCGGAGGATATGGTGAACTGGACGGACGAGGGCGAGATATTGCGGGCTGATGACGTTGCATGGGGACGGCCGGAAGGCGGCTTCATGTGGGCGCCTGACGCGGCTTATAAGAACGGCACCTATTACTTCTATTACCCGCATCCTAGCGGCTCCGAATGGAATCAGACTTGGAAAATGGGCGTCGCAACCAGCGACAAGCCGGCGAGCGGCTTCGTCGATCGCGGATATATCGAAGGCATGGGCGGCTTCGCCATGATTGATCCAAGCGTGCTGGTCGATGACGATGGACGCGCATATATGTACTATGGCGGCGGAAGCAGATGCGCAGGCGGAGAGCTTAACGACGATATGATGTCGCTTAAGGACGGCATGCGCGATATGGAAGGGCTTGAGGATTTTCATGAGGCGGTATGGGTATTCAAGCGCGAAGGCCTTTATTACATGATGTACGCCGACAATCTAGAAGGCAACAACTGCATGCGCTATGCCACAAGCGATAAGCCGCTTGGTCCTTGGTCGTACCGGGGAATATTCCTGGAGCCTACGGGCTGCTCGACGACTCACGGATCGATTGCCGAGTACAAAGGCCAATGGTATCTGTTCTATCACAATCAAGAAATATCGGGCCAAGGCACGTTGCGCAGCATGTGCATCGACCGCTTGTACTTTAATGAAGACGGTACGATTCAAACGGTAATCCAGACGAAAGGCGATATTACGCCTGTCGGTCCTGCGCCGCTTCCGAATCCGAACCGTAAGGTGTATGCGGCGGAAACGAGCAAGCTAGGCGGCGGCGCTGCACTGGAGCGCAATAAGCAGGGTGTGAATGTGATCTCGCAGTTGCAGGCGGAAGGCTCATATTTCGAGTTTGAACAGGTAGACGGTGGCTCTGGCGGTCGCGCGGCTATTCATGTTCGGTATGCGACAGCGGAAAGACTCTCCAAGCTGCATCTCACTGTTAACGGTAACGATTATTCGCTGCTTAACGCGTTGTCCACGGGCAGCGAGGAAACGTTCAGCGAAGCGGTTACGATTACGGTTAAGCTGGAAGCGGGCAGTGACAATACGATACGCCTGACGGGCGGCAAAGGCGCAATTGTTGTAGAAAGCATTGCCGTCAGTCCGTTTAACGATTAACTCCCTATACCAAGAAGCTCGAGCTGCATGCGGCTCGGGCTTTTTTTTGACTAGTTTTGGGCATGGCAGGTCATTCGGCGCTATGTTGGATAATGGCAGTAACTTTTCAACATATGGTTGTATCGGACGAGCTATATTGGATATTTGCAGCATTATGATGCAAATATCCAACATAGGCAGAGCGAGAAGGGCCTAATCAGCAAGCATTACTCGGATAGCAAGCTTCCACAACTAACCGTCAACCTCAGCCCTCGTGTGCATATACGCGGGTGATTCGGCTGCCGAGGCGGCTCACGATTTCGTTGGTCAGCGTTGCGCAGCGTTTCGCGAGCTGGCCGGCCGTGATCAGCTCGTCGCCGTCATGCCCGATCAACGTTGCGGTGTCGCCTTGCTGCGCCTCCTCGATGCCGGTGACGTCAACGATCATCTGATCCATGCAGATGATCCCCTTGATCGGGGCCCGCTGACCGCGGATTAGTACATAACCGCCGCGTTCGGATAACTCCCGTGGGATGCCATCCGCATAACCGATCGAGATCGTTGCGATCCGTACGTCGCGATTAGGGACATATGAATGACCGTAGCCGACGGGGCTGTACGCTTCGACAGCCTTGACCTGCGTTACCGTCGCTCGCAAGGAAAGGACGGGCCGCAAGTCGACCCGCGCCAGCGGCGTATCGTCTTCGTTGCTCATAAGTCCATATAGGGCAATGCCGGGACGAGCCGCCTCATACAGGCAGGATGAATAGTTCAATAGCCCATAGCTGCTCTGAATATGAGCGATTCCGGGGTCGAAGCCGGCGGCGCGAATGAGGCTCATCGCATGATCGAACCGCTGCAATTGACGGTGCGTGAAGGTCACATGCTCCGGCTTCCGGCTGTCCGATACGGACAGATGGCTGAACGTGCCGGTCACGTTAAGACGCTTGAACTTGTAGCAGGCGAGCAAGCTTTCTGTATCGTCATGCGGTACGCCGAGCCGATTCATGCCGGAATCGATCTTCACATGCACGTTCAGCGCCTTGCCGCACGCGTCCAGCTGCTTGCCGTATTCCTCGCTTACGAGCGTCTGGGTCAGCTTGTACCGCTTAAGATCGCCCGCCCGACGAGGGGAAGTGTATCCCAATATGAGAATATCGCCTTTCACGCCATGCTTCCTTAATTCGATCGCTTCCTCGATCTCGGCGACCGCGAGCTGCTTGATGCCGAGCGCATTCAAGTGCCGGGCGATACGGACGCTGCCGTGTCCATAGGCATTCGCCTTCACAACGGCGATAACTGCACAAGAATCGGGAAGAACTCCTTTTAACTCGGACAAGTTATGCCGTAAGTTCGGAAGGCTGATCTCCGCCCAGGCGCGGTGAACAGCATGCCCGTTAACAGCTTCTTTATTGCGTCCGCGAATAAGAGGCAACCTCTCCTCCGCGTAAACTGCGATCATCGAAGCCAAGATGGACAACAGAGCGACAGTCAAATAATGAACCAAGCTGTTCGTAACGAGCAGTTCGGTTTGCCCCGCTGTTTTTGCCCCGAACCGAACGATGACGATGATCGCAGGATGCAATATATAAATCCAAGTGCTGAGCTGTCTCATATACAATCCGGCGCTCTTGCCGATCCCAAGCCAGTTTTTACCCGTTAGCAGGCATTGGAACAGGAAGTAGACGGCGGGAGCGAGAGTCAGGTACATGCTGTCATGGCGCGGCCATTCTAGACCTCTTAGTATAATGCCTTCGGCAAACATCAAGACGATAGACACCGTAAACCAAGCGGCATTAGCCCTAAACGAAAGGGGCTTTCGCCAACCAGCAGTCTGCGTATCCGCTGCTGTCCGACGAGACGCCGCCAAGGCGCCCAAAGCGAAGTACAATGGAGTGAAAAAGATCCCGTTACGCGTGTAATCGAACAAAGTGAACATGACATCGTACAACTTCAACAACGTATCATTGGTAGCCGTTAGACCGTAGTAGCTATCGCCGAGCAGTCCGATCGCATATAGACCGGCAGCTGCAATCAGCATTCCCTTCAGCGACAGATGATTATAGAGCGCATAAGTGATGTACATTCCCAAGATCGAAGCGGGCAAATACCATAGATGATAAAACGTTCCGTTAAAAATCAGATCGCTGGTCAATCCCGCCCAGCTGAATCCGGCTTCCGCCGCTGAAAAATAGCCCGCATAAACATTAATCGGGATATAGATTATAATTGCAATTACATAAAGTTTACCCGTTCTCAGCGCATATCGATGCAACGATTTGGAATTTCGATTGCTCTCATCGTTCATCTTTTTGAGGAAAAAGAAATAACCGGAAGCGATGAAAAAGAAAGGGACGGCGATACGCGCCGCGATGCCGGTCAGCAGAAAGTCGGCATCCGGACTGTACGTCATAAGCGGACCGGTGTGGACAGCTATGACGAGCAAGGCGGCTACGATTTTGAACCAATCGATGTTGATTCCAGCCCCGCCCGAGCGGCTGCGCTGCGCGGTGATCACGACGGAATCCGTTCCCGTTCATGCATGATGGTAACGATGAAGCCATCCCTGTTGTTGCCCGACCATTCATATCCGGAGGCATCGCTTCTCATCGGAATTTCAATACTCCTCGAATGGCTGCCTTTCACGTAGAACACCTCTGCTGTTAGCTTCCCCTCGCTCCAATGCTCGTAAGGATTGTCCGCCGTGAATCGTTTCATATACGCAAGATATTGCTCCAAGCACCAATCATGCCGCTCCATAATCAATGAATGCGGAACACCGATATACCGATAATGCCATGGCTCGCTTGCAATGCCTGTCACCGCTTCGAAGCCTTTCTTATAGCGCTGTATGAAGCCGAAGGCGGCCGCCATGCTCTTGAAGGCAGCGAATTCGCCATGGTCGGGCAGCGAAGGGCGAATGTAATCGACCTCGCCGCTCAGCTCGCCAAGATCGACGGCAAGTCCAGTCTGATGCTCGCTTCGGTCCGGCAATGCGACGTAGCTTGCCGTAAAGTCATAACCGTTCTCCACCAAGGAACGGTCGTAGATTTGCTGCTGCTGTTCACGGGTGCGATAGCCGCTGACGATCCCGATGCGGTCTGATAAGCCGCTTGCCGATAGCCATAGCTCCAGTTGCCGCAGGCATGTCCGTTCCAGCTGCGGCTTTCGCTCCTCTGAGCTCGCTCTAAGCACCGACACGACAGGAGCAAGCTGATCGGCGTACGGCGGCGAGGCGACCGGATGCTCTCTATTCACGAGCACGAGGTGTCCGGTATGAATCAGACTGTTGTCCAGGTTGAACATAGTCGCAGGTGTCATCGTGCGCGCTCCTTTCCGGCGATGGCTTGCTCGATAAGCCGGTCCATCAGCTGCGGATACGATACGCCGCTATGCCGCATCATGTTCGGGTATCGGCTGGACGCGGTGAAGCCGGGCATCGTATTGACCTCGTTGAACACGATACGGCCATCGTTCGTGACGAACATGTCCACTCTGGCGAGACCCGAGCAGCCAAGCGTCTTGTAGATGATTTGCGCCGCGGCCCTCACTTGTTCGGCGATTCCTGCCTCCAATCGGGCAGGAAGGCGAATCTGCGAGGTGCGCAGCGAATACTTCTCGTCATAATCGAAAAACTCGCCCGCCAGCTCGATCTCGTCGATCTCGGCGATGAACGGTTCTTCTCCGCTGCCAAGCACCGCGCAGCCAACCTCGAAACCGTCGATATTTTGCTCGATAATAACCTTGCCATCATGGGAGAATGCCTCCCGAATGCCTTGAAGCAGAGCTGCAAGATCATAAGCTTTCGTAATGCCGAACGACGAACCGGATCTGGAAGGCTTCACGTACAAAGGAAAACCAAGCTTCATCGCTTCGCCCGCTGCCGCCTCCCAATCCTCACTCTCCCATACAGTAACCGAGGCGGCTGTCTGAATGCCCGCAGCGCGAACGAGCGTACTCGCTATCGCCTTGTCCATACTTATTGCTGATGACATTGTATCGCACCCGATGAAAGGTATGCCTGACAGCTCTAGCAGCCCTTGCACGGTTCCGTCCTCGCCATTGCGCCCATGAAGAACAGGAATGACGGCGTCAACAGATACGGTTCGATATTCAGTGCCAGTCAGTTCGACGATTCCAGCTATAGAACGACTAGGCGATAGGAAGGCAGGGATACAGCTTGCATGGTAATGCCAGCGATCGTTCCTGATCTCATCGGTGCTTCCGTTATATCGATACCAAGCGCCTTCACGCGTAATTCCAAGCATAATGACAGCGTATTTGGAGCGGTCCAAATGGTCGATCACCGACGCGGCCGATTGCAGCGACACCCCGTACTCCGTAGACTTTCCTCCGAACAGAACGGCTATATGTTGAATGGTCATTAATTATTTTCTCTCCTCTCGAATTCCGAGCTTGCCCTTGATTATAGGGAGCGGAATTAAATAATCCGGAAAGAAAACATTAAGAACTATTAAGATCGCTTAAATATTTTCATAAAAGTTGACAGACACGGATGCATATACATCACATTTCCGCTAGTATAGATCATTGCTAAAGCAAAGCGCTCTCATTAGACTGTAAGTAACGAAGCAGCGAAGAGAATCTGCTGGGGGCGGAGGCGCTACTATGTACAAAATATTGGTCGTAGACGACGAGCCGCGCGTAAGCACGGGAATCAAAAATTTCCTGCTCGGCTCAGATCTTCATATAACATGCGTCGAGACGGCGCTCAACGGATTCGAAGCGATCGACTATTTGCGCATGGACAGCTTCGATCTCGTATTGACTGACATTCAGATGAGCAGAATGAGCGGGATTGAACTGATGGAGACGATCTATATGGAGCAGCCTCATCTTCCCGTCATCGTCATTTCCGCTCACGAGAAGTTCGATTTTGCAAAGAAGTCGTTGCGCTTAGGGGCGAGGGATTACTTGGTGAAGCCGGTCGAGCAGGAGGATCTGCTGCGCGTCGTTCGCAAAGTGCTGAACGAGCGGGAGGAAATCGGCAAGCAATCGCTGGAGCTGTCCAAGAGGCAGAGGCAGGCCGACAAGGAGAAGTCGAACAGCGTCAGCCGCAACGAGCTGCTGATGGAGCTGGTAACGGAGCGCAGCTTGACGAAGAAGGATTATGCCGAGCTGATGGTCGAGCTGGGGGGACAGCTAAGCGGTCATTATTTCGGCGTCGTGTCGATCCGGCTCGATCTGAACCGCGGCGGGTTCAGCAATCGTGAAATATCGCTGCAGGATCGCAAGCTGCTAAAGTACGCGTCTGTCAACATTGTCGAAGAGAGCCTGTCGGAATGGAACGGTCTGGCGTTCAACGGCTTCGGTAATGAGCTTATCGGCATCATTCAGTTAAATGAACAAGAGAACGAGAGCCAGCGATTCGACTTGAGATCGCAGCTGCATCTGATCGGGCAGATGGTGCCGATGAATTTGAAGCAATTTTTGAATGTGGAAGCGTCAGTCGGGATGAGCACCCTACACCCAGACGTGTTCATGCTGCCCAAGCTGATGGAAGAGGCGAATACAGCCGCAGAGTGGAAAAACATTCATCCGAACCATAAGGTGTTCTATTACGAAGACGTAATCGCTCGGGAGAACGTGACCATCGTCGAATGGATGGCTACGGTTGACGATTTTATCGCGCTGCTGAAAGCGAGCTTCGATCAGACGATGCCTGTCGGTTCGGACTCGGTGATCAGTCCGCTGAAGGAGTTGGCCAAGAAAGAGGAGCTGTTCAACAGCTATTTCGGCATGCTGGTCTATAGACTGTACGGCTTGGTGCTTGAATACGGACATTCGAACGGGATTTCGCTGCAGCGTTTCGATCCGGATACGTACTTTCGCGGCGCGGACGGCGAGCAGAAGCTGCAAATGCTGCATGAATACATTCAGGAGACGGCAATCGTCGTCAAGCAGCTCGTCAAGGAGCGGGATCAGTCCATATTGGCAAGGATCGCCGGCTATATCCGTTTGCATTTCCGCAATCCGGCACTGAAGATACAGGATATCGCGAGCGAGGTGCATTTCAGTACGGCGTACCTCAGCTACCTGTTCAAGCAGGAAATGAAGAAGAACGTATGGGATTATGTAACCGAGCTTAGGATCGAGGAGGCAAAACGGCTGCTCGCTACGACGGACAAGAAGCGGTACGAGGTCGCGTACGAGGTCGGATACGAATCGCCGGAGCATTTCGGCCGCATGTTCAAGCGTTACGCCGGCGTAAGCCCGGCTGAATACCGCAAGGAAGGTCAGGGGGGAGCGGGCTGAGACTTAAATTTAAAGTGACACTTGCATTCGTCCTGTTCATCGTCGGGCCGTTCCTGATCATCGGCTGGATTTCGGCATACAAAGCTTCCGATTCGATGAGGGACGAGGTAGGCAGGACGACGCTGCAGCTCGTGAAGCAGAATCACGTCACGATCGAGAAGACGTTGTCCTCCGTCAACGACAAGACGGTGACCTTGCTCGACAACCACTTCTTCAGCGATCCGGAACAATACCGCTTCTGGACGAGAATCGAGACGCTAGGCGATATTCGGAAAGCGGACGACATTCTGGAGACGTGGTCCTCGGACGGAACCGAATATTCGCTTTATATGAAAAATACGGCGGGACGAAATCCTCCGTTCGATTTGTCGTACAAAACACGGGGATTCAAGTACGTAGCCAGAAACGGCACCGAGCAGCTGGCGTGGGCGGAGCGCTCCCAGAGAGAAGGAGGGGGCGGCACGCTTCAGTCCGTCAAGACGGAGAGCGGAACGCCGTCCGTTGTTTTCGTAAGAAGCATATTGAACCCCGAGGCGTACACGGATGCGATCGGGTTTCTCGTCGTTTCGAAGCTAGAGGTTCTGCTGACCAGAGATCTTGTATCGGTGCAGCTGCAGGACAATGCCGGCATTTATTTGTTCAACGGCGACGACGAGCTGCTCATGCAGTCGGATTCCTCGGAAAGCGAGCAAATGACGCACATACCGGCGCAAGCGCATAACGACGTAGAGGGCTATTACTTCGCGAGCGAGGACGGACAGAAGTGGCTATACGCCTACTCACACCGCACCGCTTTCGACACGAGGCTCGTCTACCGCATTCCGCTGGCATCGATTACGGGGAATCAGACGGCGTTCCAGTGGTTGATCATGGTCGTATCGGCCATTTACTTGGCCATTGTGCTTTTCTTCGTGCTGTATCTGCTGCGTTTGATCGTTAAGCCTCTCGCGCGGCTCGTATCCATTACGAAGCTATACGAGCCGGGCAAAAAGCTGAACGCCGATGGCGATCTGATGCGCGCCGACGAATTCGGCATTCTGTACGGCGCCTTCGTCCGCATGACGACAAGATTGGATCATTCCATCGAAGAAAACTACGGCATTAAGATCAAGCAGAAGGAAAATGAGCTTGCGACGCTTCATTCCCAGATCACGCCTCATCTGCTGTACAACACGCTCGACTCGATTTATTGGTATGCGCTGGACAGCGGCAACAAGGATGTCGGGGACATGGTCAAGGATCTGTCCAAGCTGCTTCGAATCGGTCTGAGCAAGGGCAAAACCGTTATTACGATCGACGAGGAAATCGAGCATGTGATGGCTTACAGCAGACTTCAAATGAAGCGGTACCCCGACAAGTTCGAGGTTCACTGGGATATTGACGAGGCGGCGAGAACGTATAAGACGCCTAAAGTGATCCTGCAGCCTTTGATCGAGAACGCGATTTTTCACGGGGTAAGCAGCATGGATGGGGAAGGGGAAATATGGATCCGCATTCGGCAAGCGGACCATGAGATCGAGATGATCGTAGAAGACAACGGCTTCTTGCCCGTTGATATGGAACGGCTGGACAACATTGTCCATGGCGCACTCGACGACAAGGGCTATGGCATCCGTAACGTCCATCAGCGAATCCGGCTTCACTTCGGCGAGGCTTACGGCTTGCGCTACGAGAAGCGGGAGGGCGGCGGAATCAAAGCCGTTATCCGTTTTCCTGCCCAGCAATAATGGCGATTGAAGAGAAGCTCCGGCAACCGTCCGGAGTTTTTTTGCGTTTGCAAACCAAGTTTATTTTACATCACACTCTGTCAGGAATAGATCATCGTCTTGGTAAGGGCGCCGCTCTATACTGAGATCAACAGAGAGGAGGTGGTCCTAATGAACCGCATAACGGAAACCCGGGGAGCGGGTTTGCTAAGACAACGAAAGACGGGACCGGCACTGTTTTTCCACTCGCTGTGGAAGTTCAGATATTTGACGCTCATGATGATTCCTACCGTAATCGTGCTTATCCTCAACAACTATTTGCCGATGTTCGGCGTGTTCATCGCCTTTAAGAACATCAACTACATCGACGGCATTTGGAGGAGCCCGTGGGTCGGCTTCGATAACTTCACGTTTCTGTTCAYGTCCGATTCGCTGTGGAGGATCGCCAGAAATACGGTAACGTACAGCTTGGCCTTCATGGTCGTCAATCTCATCCTATCGGTCGGAATTGCCGTCGCCATCAACGAGCTGAGAGGAAAGCTGCTGGCCAAAGGCTATCAGACGTTTCTCATCATGCCTTACTTTCTGTCGATGATCGTCATCAGCTACCTGGCGTACGCGTTTCTTAATCCCGACAAAGGTTTCCTGAACGCCTCGATTCTCGAGCTGTTCGGTCAGGATAAAGTGTCCTGGTACTCCGAGCAGGCATATTGGCCGTTTATCCTGACGATCGTGAATGCATGGAAGGGCGTTGGCATCGGAGCCGTCATCTATATCGCGGCCATCGCCGGCATCGACCCCGAATATTACGAGGCGGCGGTCATCGACGGCGCGACGAAATGGCAGCAAACGATTCATATCACGCTTCCTTCGATCCAACCGATCATCATCATCATGACGATTCTTTCGATGGGGCATGTGTTCAACAGCGACTTCGGCTTGTTCTATCAGGTCCCGATGGATTCAGGGGCGCTGTACCCCGTAACCGACACGGTCGACACTTACGTATACCGCGTGCTGATCGAGCTGAACGATATCGGGATGTCTTCCGCGGCCGCACTCGTTCAATCCGTACTGGGCTTTATCATGGTCATTGCTACAAATTCGGCCGTGCGCAAAATCAATAAAGAGCAGGCCCTCTTCTAGGGCATTAACTTGAGGTGATTCCGATGAGCACTACAACAAGCCGCCGCGAAAATACGATCAGTTCGTTCACGAACGTTCTGCTGAACGTCGGCTTCATCCTACTGTCTCTCGCCTGTGTGCTGCCGGTCGTGCTGGTCGTCATCGTGTCGCTGACCCATAACGATTCGCTCGTTAACATCGGCTACAGCTTCTGGCCGAGCGAATGGTCGGCCATCGCTTACGAGAGCTTATTCAAAGATTATTCGACGATAGCCCGCGCGTATGCGATCAGCATCGGCGTCACGGCGATCGGCACGACGCTCAGCGTTATGCTGATGGCGCTCTACGCCTACCCGATTTCCCGGGCCGACTATCCGTTTCGCGGCTTCTTCACTTTTTTCCTGTTCTTCACGATGCTGTTCAGCGGCGGAGTGGTGAGCAAATACATCGTTTTCACGCAGGGTATCGGTTTGCTCGATTCGTATGCGGCGCTCGTCCTGCCGCTGCTGATTATTCCGTTCAACGTTATCATCATGCGCACGTTCTTCCAAAGCACGATTCATCCCGCGCTCATCGAATCGGCCAGAATCGACGGCGCGGGCGAGCTGCTGATCTTCTTCCGCATCGTGCTGCCGCTGTCGCTGCCCGTCATGGCGACGATGGCGCTGCTCGGCACGATCGCATTCTGGAACGATTGGTTCAACGCGCTGCTGTTCATCCGCACCGAGGAGCAGTACCCGCTGCAATATTTAATGATGCGCGTGCTGAACGATGTGCAGTACTTGCGATCGAACGTGCAGATGGCCGCGCAAAATCCGGAGCTGATGAACAACCTGCCGAACGAATCGCTTCAGATGGCGATGGCCGTCGTGGGCATGGGGCCGATCCTGCTTGTGTATCCTTTTTTTCAAAAATATTTCGTCAAGGGGCTTACGGTCGGCGCGATCAAAGGCTAACCGCGCAGCGCCGGCTCAACGAATCGGGCACTCGCGTTCCGCAGCTCTAACCGGAGCTGCCGAACGATTGCTATAATAACAAATATAGGAGGGTTAACAGCAATGACGCAAAAAAAACCGCTTATGTTAATGCTCGCAATTGTAATCGCTTTATCGATGGTGCTATCGGCTTGCTCGGGCAACGGGTCGAAGAACGATCCGACCGCGGCTCCTGCCGACGGCACCGACAAACCGGCCGAGACGGCGAAGCCCGCCGAATCTGAGGAGCCTAAGCTCGAGCCGTATGAGGTGTCCATTACGTACTTCGGCACGCCGCAGAAGGACGACGCGCTCGTCGAAGAGGAGCTCAACAAGTTTTTCAAAGAGAAAATCAACGCAACCGTCAAGCTGCAGCCGATCGCTTCCAGCGATTACAAAAACCGCACGGAGCTGATGATGAATACGGGCGAGAAAATGGACCTCGTGTTCGCGGCCTCCTGGCTGAACTTCTTCGGCAACGTGACGAAAGGCGCGTACCTCGAGCTCGACGATCTTCTCGAGAAGTACGGTCAAGGCATCAAGGAGCGTCTCAATCCGCTGTATCTCGAAGCGCCTCGCTTCAAAGGCAAGCTGTACGCGATTCCGACGAACAAAGAAATTACGCAAGGCAAAGCGTTCACGTACCGCAAAGACTTCGTGGAGAAATACAATATTCCGATCGACACGATCCAAACGGTAGCGGACCTTGAGCCTTGGTTCCAGAAGGTGAAGCAAGACAATCCGGAGATGACGAACTTGTTCCTGAACGGCGGCTCCGGCAACTTCTCGAGCGGCTTCATGATGTACGAGACGCGCTCCAACTACCGCCCGATCGGTCCGACTCCGGGCAAAACGCCGATGTTTCTGCTCGACTACACGTCGACCGACATGAAGGTCAAGTCGGTTCTCGATCAAGAAATCGTCGACATCAACAAAGCCGAAATCGAGTTGTACCGGGACTTTTACGAGAAGGGCTACGTCAACTCCGACTCGGGCACGAGCACGTCGGAAGTCGGCGAGCTTCGGAAGCAGAACAAAGTATGGATGCAGTCGGCGACGTGGAAGCCGGGCGCGGACATCGATCTTCAGAACGCCGATAACAACGGCAACGAATACGTATCGCATGTGGTCGAAGAGCCGATCGTCACGACGGATCTTGCCGCAGGCTCGATGTTCGGCATCTCGAGAACGTCGAAGGATCCGGACCGTGCAATGATGGTGCTTAACTACCTGCACACCGATCCTTACGTAATCAACCTGATCGTCAACGGCATCGAAGGAAAGCACTACAACAAGGTCAGCGACAACCGTATCGAACCGATTGCCGATTCCGGCTACGGCACAAGCGGCTTGTTCTGGGTCATCGGCAACCAAATGCTGAACTACCTGAAGCCCGGCCAGCCGGACGATCTGTATATTAACTGGGAGAATTTCAATAACGAGGCGAAGCGTTTCCCGCTTATGGGCTTTGTATTCGACGACGCGAAAGTGAAAAACGAAATTACGCAAATTACGGCCGTCGTAACCGAGTACAAATCGATCTTCACCGGCGCGGTGAAAAATCCGGCTAAGCTACTCGAAGAACGCAATACCAAGCTGAAAGCGGCAGGCATCGAGAAGATTCAAACGGAGCTGCAAGCGCAAATCGACGCCTGGTGGGCGGAGAACAAGAAGTAAGCAGTCGGTATGGGGCGGCAGGGAGCTTCGTTCCTTATAACGAAGGCTTCCGGCCGCCCTTCTGTTTGCCAGACAACATGAAGGGGGAGCAGGGCTTGAGACCGGAAAATTTGATCTATACGTTCGTCAGCTATGCGTCGCATTACGATACGCCTTGGGGGAAGGGCACAGCCGTCGATGGCATCGAACTGACGGCCGAGCTTGCGCACAAGCACGGCATTCCCGTCACGTGGATCGTGAACGGCAGTTCCGTGCCTGTTCTTGCGGAGCGAATCACGGATTGGCACGAGCGCTTCGGCGACGATGTCATCCTGCAATGTCCTTTTTTCATCGAGGATACCGGCATGTCGAAGGAGAAGTTCAAGCAAGCACTCGAGCGGGACTGGCGGATCGTGGAGGAAGCTTTCCCATGGGCGAAGACGAAGGTCGCGGCGCGGGGAAAAATATACAACGAGCTCATTCAAGTGTTGGAGGAGATGGATTTCAAAGGCATGTGGGGCTACTGCTGGGAGCAGGTCTGGTGGGACGGCATTACCCATAAAGGGATTCCATGGGGATCCTGGTACGTCGACGGCAGCCGATATAAAGCGCCGCATCCGGGCAAAGGGAAGATCGTGGCCTGCGAGTGGACGGCGCGCGACTTGAACGCGACGTATCATTCGGGCAGTCCCGTCGTCTACTCCACCGATCCGAACGATGTGTTACGCGCAGGCCTGTGCACGGGCAACGATATAGAATATTGGAAAAAGCTATTCCAGGATTACCTCGACAATACGGCGCATAATGATCAGGTGTTTTTTCTGCAGCAGCAGGAGGCTCACGAGATGGAATATACCGACCGATTCAAGGTATTTCCCGCTGCGGACGTCGAAGGCTGCGCGGGCATGCTCGACCTGTTCTTCTCGCATGTTGCCAGCTATCCGGTCACGCTTACGACGCTCCCTAAAGCCATTGAGCTGTACCATGCGCATAACKAAGTGACTGCCCCTGCGTATATGCTGACCCACGATACGGAGATTCGACCCGCGGTCAACGAATATACGATGACGCTTGGCGGTACGGCGAGCGGGCCTTGGCCGACGACCTTCCTCTACTACGACCATGAGTGCCAAATGTCGTTCGTTCAAGGGGAGAGCAGGCCGCACAGGCTGCGCAGCTATATCGGCAAAGGGAATATGAACGACGAGTTCCAGGAGGACCTTCCGCAAGTATTCGTAACCGAATACGAGAAGATGGAAGATCATATTCGGCTCGTGTTCGAGATCGGCCATTGGAAGCCGATTCCGTTCGGATTGGCCTATTGGGATGACTTGAATGGTTACGAATTAAGCGGCAGCTCGGAAGGCGTGCAAGTAAAGCTGATCCAGGAGCAGCTGGCGTTTCTGCGGTTTCATCTGTCGGGAAGCCCGTTGCGGATCGAGCTGTCGCTCGTGAAGAAGAAGGGAGGCGAGGGAGCGTGACGCAGACGCATTCGTTGACGGCATCAGACCTAGAAAGGCTTCAGGAAGCGGCGAAGTTCGTGCTGGCGAAGCTGGATCAGAATCTTTCCCGGTTCACGGAACTGTTCCCTGCTCCGGCAAGCGAGGGACTGGTCTATCCCGCCATAGTGAACGAGGATTGGACGGCCAGCTTCTACACGGGCATGCTATGGCTGGCGTATGAGCTGACCGGCGAAGTCCGGTATCGCGAGGCGGCCGAGTGCCAGCTTCCGAGCTATAAGCGCCGGGTCGAAGAGCGGATCGCGATCCAGACCCATGATCTCGGATTTCTGTACAGTTTGTCTGCCGTCGCGAGCTATCGGGTAACCGGCGGCAAGGAAGCTAGAGATATGGCGCTTAAAGCTGCCGAGCTGCTGGCGGAACGGTATTTTCCAGCGGCCGGAATCATTCAAGCATGGGGCGATCTGGACGATCCCGAGCAGTGCGGCAGAATGATCATTGATTGCTTGATGAACTTGCCGTTGCTGTATTGGGCGTCGGAAGAGACGGACGATGCGCGTTATGCGGATATGGCGCGATCCCATGTGAAGCAATCAGCCGCTTATCTCGTCCGTCCCGATCATACATCTTACCATACGTACTATATGGACGTGTTGTCCGGAGCGCCGAAGTACGGCAATACGCATCAAGGCTATGCCGACGACTCCTGCTGGGCGCGCGGTCAGGCTTGGGGTATATACGGGTTCATGCTGAGCTATGCGTATACGAAGGATGAGTCGCTGATCGGAGTGTCGAAGTCGCTGGCTGATTACTTCCTTTCGCGACTGCCCGAGGACGGAATCGTCTATTGGGATTTGATCTTCACGGAAGGCATAGAGCAGGAGCGGGACAGCTCCGCGGCGGCCATCGCATGCTGCGGTTTGCTGGAGCTTGCGAAGCAGCTCCCGGTAGACGATCCTGACAAACAGCACTATTATAACGCCGCTCTAAGCATGCTGTCGTCGTTGGCCAAACGCTATACGACGAAGGATTATCCGCATTCGAATGGCGTCTTGATGCACGCGGTCTACAATAAGCCAAGAGGGATGGGCATCGACGAGTGCACGATCTGGGGCGATTACTTTTACTTCGAGGCGCTTGCGAGGCTAATGACGGATTGGCGATTGTATTGGTAGGAAGAAGAGGCTGCCCGATGGGCAGCCTCTTCACGTCCGAATGTTTTCTCTCTGTATGTTCTTCTAACCTTTTTATCGACATGCTCGCAATCCCGGCGTTACTTCGTAACAGCCGCTTCCCACTCTGCGATTTGAATTTCGTATTGCTCCAGCAGCTTGCTCAACGCCAGCTTGATTTCCTCTGCGTCATCGGCCTGAACGGCCTTCGCCAGACCGATCTCGGCACGAATGAACGACATGTCAGCATCGCCCGCCGCTGTAATAGCAGCCGTAGTTCCCGCGACTTCAACGGCTTCGCCGACGGTGAAGCTCATATTTGCAACACCCTCGTTCAATTGCACGGCTTCCAACTTAATCGGAGTGCTATCAGCCTTCGCAAGTTCGAGAGGCTCAACCTCTGTAGCAGACCCCGAAGCGTTCACGGATTGCAGCGCAACCGTGCCTTCTTCGATATTGGTGAGCTGGATGCCGTCTTTGATGTTAAATGTGGCTACTTCCCCCGCAGGTGCAGGTAAAGCCTCAACGGAGAGCGTAGAGCTCTTGAACGAAGCCGTTGTCCCGACATGCTTCTCATATTGCTCCAGCGCTTTCTTCCAAGCCCGCACCGTCTCCGGCGCATATTGCTCGGCGAGCTCTACGGGGTTATTGAAGCTGTACACGACGGAAGCGGCTTCAACCGAGCTTGCCTTGGTCAGCGTGGCCAGCTGGTGCTTCGTGTCGTAAACCGTTGTTTGGTTGTCGCCGGCGCTGGCTGCGCTCGACAAGGTTGGAGCGGCAATGGCGCTCAGCAGCAAGGCGGATGACAGGACGGCTCTTGAAATAACTAATTTGTGGTTCATATCGGTTCACTCTCCTAATCGGTTTGTCTTACAGCTCTAACAGTAAAGGACGAGTGTGGCATAACGTTGGTGTATTTGTGGAAAAACGATGGCACGCCCCCATTGGCCAGGCCTGCTTGGTATACTTGTTACATCTAAGGCTTGTGTGGAGGGGTATGAAATTGAACGCTTCAATCACCGAATATCGCATCGCCGTCGTGGACGACGATCAACATATACGCCATCTGGTGGAAATGTATTTGCGCAAGGAAGGGTATGAGACGGTTGGTCTTGAAACGGCCGAGGACGCGTTGGAGCTATGGCGGACAAGCCCGCCCGATCTATGGGTGCTCGATATTATGCTTCCGGGCATGGATGGCTACGAGCTGTGGCAGACGAATCCGCAACGAAGCGGAGGTGCCTATTATTATGATTTCGGCCAAGGACACGGAGGTCGATAAAATATTAGGTTTGGAGCTTGGCGGCGACGATTATATGGTGAAGCCGTTCAGCCCGCGCGAGCTGGTGGCCCGGGTTAATCGTCAATTGAAGCGTTGGTATAAACGGAATCAAGTCGAGGACGGCAATCCGTCAGGAGCTTTAACCGCAGCACAGTCCAAATCGCGACTGGAGCTAGGCGAGTTGGCGCTGCTTCCGGAGGAGAGGCGCGTGTTCTGGCAAGAGGAGGAGGTCGAGATGACCAGCAAGGAGTTTACGATGTTGAGAGTGTTCATCGAGCAGCCCAATCGCGCCTTCACTAGATCCGACCTGTTAATGCTTGTATGGGGCGACGATTATTTCGGCAGCGACCGTGCTGTCGATCATTTAATCAAACGCATCCGCAAAAAAATCGAGCATCTCCCCATTGAATCCGTGTGGGGACACGGTTACCGCATGCGAACGGAACGGAGCGTGAATGAATAGATGAAGCTTGTCCACCAAATCAATATTGCCTTTGGAGTCGCGCTCGTCATTGTGTTGTCCATCACTGCGGTGCTTATTCATTATGTGCTGCTGGATCACTTCATGGTCGCTCAGAAGCAGGACATGGCTCAGGTCAGTGCCGAAATAACGAAATCGCTTGAGCATTTTACGACGTTGTCGGCCGTTTCATCGATCGATAAAGGGACGGTAGCTTCGGAATCCGTGACGCTTACGCCTGTGACCGCGGCTGGCATAGCTGCCATTGTGACGGATGCGGAAGGCAATTATGTAGATGTGAAAGCAGGAGAATTTACACCTTCCGTTTCCTTTCAACTGCAGCCGTCAGCCAAGCTGGAGGCAACGGTGGCAGGCGCGGTGACCGTAGAGAACCTTGATTCCGTAAGCTTGCAAAAAATATGGGACGGAACCGACAGCCGTTATATTTCCAGCGTCACCAGCGTCCCTCAAGGGAAGCTTACGCTTCTGACCTCCGTCAGCAAAATCGAAGAAATCGAGCGGGCGCTGCTCGGACGGCTGCTCCTCGTATTCGCGATTGGCGGCGTACTTATGCTTGTGCTCAGCCATCTCATTACGAGAAAGCTTATTAAGCCGTTAATGAGGCTGAAGGAAGAGCTGACGAAGGTGAAAGGCAGACAGTTCGCCGACGTGCAGCTTGTGAAGGCAAGCGGCGAGATTGGCTCGGTAGCGCGTACGGTGCATGAAATGGCCGGAGAGCTGAATCGATTCAGCCGAGCGCAGAAGCAGTTTTTCCAGAACGCCTCGCATGAGCTGAAGTCGCCGTTAATGTCCATTGCGGGATATACGGAAGGTATTCGGGACGGCATATTCGAGGGTGAATCCATTAATAAGGGACTGGACATCATATTAAGCGAGAGCGCAAGATTGAAAAACATCGTAACGGAAATGACGCTGCTCGCCAAGCTCGACAGCGAGGAAGATATTTATGAACCGGAAGTGGTCAGCCTCAAGGAACTGCTTATCGAAACGATCGAACGCGTGAACCCGATGTTGGTTAAGAAAGAGCTGTCCCTACATCCATCGGTCGATGAGCATGAAGAGCTGCTCGTGAGGGCTGATCGGGATAAGCTGCTCCAGGCGCTGCTTAATATTTCGTCCAATGCGGTTCGCCATGCAAACAAGCATATTTATATTCACGCAGCCGTCAGCAAGGGACATGTCGAATTGTCGATATCCGACGACGGAAATGGCATTCCCGAGGAATTGTTGCCGTATTTATTCCATCGCTTCGTGAAGGGCAAGGACGGCGAAAGCGGGCTTGGGCTCGCGATTGCCCGTGCGATTGTCGAGCGCTGCGGCGGCCATATTACAGCGTCTAACCGCAAAGATGGCGGAGCGGAATTCTCGCTTGCTTTCCCGGTTGTCTAATAAATTAATTATTATCAAGGGTGTAGCGGATATTGTGGCGATTGAACGATTAAAATGYGCAAAGCAGGGACGTGCGCCACGTCTTGCGGTCATGTATGCGCATTCATGGATTTTCTATCGCTTTTTTAACGTTATTTGAGCGAAAACGTTGGTTTACATTCCATTCCCAGAGGACTATGATCGTAATGCACTAAAATATATATTCACGATCGCTGAGTTTCCGCTCTCGAAGCGGAAAGCAGGGGAACCAATCGCGACGCGCAGCATAAGCGAAAGCTTGCTACGTCGCCGGGGTGAATCCGAGAGTCGCTGCCTTTATGAAGGCTCGCTCGAGGTAGGGCGACTCTAAACGCCCGAATCCGTCAGCTAACCTTGTAAGCGTGTATGGAGAGGTGAATCAACTACGGCTCGTCTTATAGCCGCGGGGATTTCCCTGCGGCTTTTTTTGTTGTGCTCTTTTTTAAGGAAAACCATTCATTGACGGCGGTGACAGCATGTTAGCTTCAATCAAAAGATTATTAATCGGTCGACCGCTCAAGTCGAAGGAACTAGGCGAGCAGAAGCTCGCTAAGACGAAGGCGCTCGCTATTCTGTCTTCGGACGCATTATCTTCGGTTGCTTATGGTCCGGAACAAATTCTGCTTGTGCTAATGACGATTGGCGTAGCGGCGTTCTGGTATTCTGTTCCGATTGCAATTGGCGTATTGATTTTATTGACGGCATTAATTTTATCGTATCGACAAATTATTTTCGCTTATCCGCATGGCGGCGGCGCTTATGTTGTATCGAAACAAAATCTCGGCCTGTTCCCGGGGCTCATATCAGGCGGCGCGCTGCTGGTCGATTATATATTGACCGTTGCGGTAAGCGTATCGGCTGGAACCGACGCGATTACGTCGGCTTTTCCCAGCCTGCACGAATACACAGTTCTGATCGCGGTGATCTTCGTCATCTTCATCACGATATTGAACTTACGGGGCGTGACGGAATCGGCTTCGATTCTCTCTTATCCGGTGTACTTGTTCGTGCTGGCGCTGTTCATCATGATCGGCGTCGGTATCTACAACATCGCTACCGGTCACGTATCGCCGGAGCTGCATCCGCCGCTTGGCACGCCGGTTGCGGGTATTAGCTTGTTCTTGCTGCTGCGTGCTTTCGCATCGGGCAGCTCGGCACTGACGGGCGTTGAGGCGATATCGAACGCGATTCCGAACTTCAAGGATCCTGCTCCGAACAATGCGGCGAAGACGTTGGTTGCGATGGGAGCGCTGCTTGCGGTGTTATTTTCCGGTATCGTATGGCTCGCTTATTATTACGGGATTTCGCCAAAGGTGGAAGTGACGGTCGTATCGCAGATCGCCGAAGAGACGTTCGGACGCAACATTATGTATTATTTCATTCAAGGCACGACGGCACTAATTCTCATTCTTGCGGCTAATACGGGCTATTCGGCTTTCCCGCTGCTTGCGGTGAATTTGGCGAAGGATAAGTTCATTCCGCGCATGTTCACGGTGAGGGGCGATCGGCTCGGTTACTCGAACGGCATTATTATTTTGGGCGTACTGTCCATCATCCTCATTATTACGTTCCACGGGCAGACGGAGCATCTCATCCCGCTATATGCGGTAGGCGTGTTCATCCCGTTCACGCTGTCGCAGACGGGCATGATCGTGAAGTGGATTCGCGAGAAGCCGAAGGGTTGGGTAACGAAGCTTATCATTAATGCGACGGGCGCACTCATTAGCTTCGTTGTCACGATGATGTTCTTCCTAACGAAGTTCGAGCAAGTATGGTCGATTCTCATATTCTTGCCGCTAATCATTTATTTGTTCATGCGGATTAAGAAGCATTATGAAGCGGTAGGGGAGCAGCTGCGTCTGGCGACCTGCGAGCCTCCAGTTGCGATAGAGGGCAACGTCATTATTTTGCCGGTAGCCGGCATTACGCATGTCGTCGAGAACTCGATCAACTACGCGAAGTCGCTGAAAGCCGAACAGATTATTGCGGTGTACATTCCTTTCGAGCGGGAGGATGAAGCGGCATTCGAGGAGAAGTGGGAGAAGTTTATGCCTGACGTAAGGTTGGTGACGCTCCACTCGCCATATCGAACGATCATCCATCCGCTGCTCAAGTTCGTCGATACCGTTCAGCGTAAGGCAAGCGAGTCGAACTATCAGGTGACGGTTGTCATCCCGCAGTTCATTCCGAAGAAGGGCTGGCATAATATTTTGCACAACCAGACCAGCTTCATGATTCGAGCCAATCTGCTTCATCGCAAAGACGTGATCGTAACGACCGTTCCGTATCATTTGAAAAAATAATAGGTTGGTTTAAAGGGAGAGGCTGCACCATAAGCGTACTTATGGGCAGCCTCTTTATTGTGGGGTTATCAATAACGGGAATTCCTCCCGTTAATTTCAGAATTATTAGGTTTGAGAACGAAATAGCTCCGTTTTCCGGCGTTAATTTTTCCACTATGGCGACGATTTGCAGATAGGCCTGATATTAACGGGAATTTTTCCAGTTATTACTCCGAAATGGCCTACAGCCTCGAAAATAAAAGGAGTAATTCCAGTTATTTAGGTATGGTATTGGCATTGGCAACCTTCGTATGCTTAACCGTGCAAGCTGCTTGAGCTTTTGGCACGACTCGGGTGCAACTGCGCTTTCGGTATGAACGCATGAATGGCAAATGCGGCATACATAATGAAGAACGACATGAGGAAATACCCATACCTCGAAAAGGTGATGAACGGAAGCGCCGTTACGATAAAATACAGCGCCGTTAACCATAAGAGCGACAAATCCTTGCGTCGAACTTTCATCACTAACGTCATAATGAAGCCTAAGATTCCTATGCCGATCATAACGAAATGCGTTGATTTGACGAAATGCGGCTTTAGTCCGAAAATCTCTTTCCAGTAATAAGGAACTTTGAACATATCATTGACGCGATCCCCCGTGTATTGCCAAAGGTAAGTCATAGGCTGTGTTCGGAAGCCGTAATTTCGAATTTTCACGGCGAGCTCCTTCTGGAATCGATCCGAATCGATGCGATTGGTCGCGGATGCGATCTTATCGAAGTCGTCCTTGAATTTCTCGACTGCACCCGGCGGATACTGCCATTCAAGCTGAGAGCCAAGCAGCGAAGGATTACCCGATGACAACGTGAGCGGAATAAACTCATGGAAAACAATCGCGTTGCGGATCCACCAAGGAGACATGCACAGTAGAACGATGCCGGATACGACAAGGGCGGGCTTAATGAGCTGCTTCACCCGGTAGCCGTGAATAAGCATGTACACCAAGAAGACGAGCGGAAGCAGGGCAAAGTTAGGCCGCTCATAGATGCCTAGGCTCAAGCTTGCAGCAGCTAATGCGAATAACGGCAAGCTATGCCGTGTGACAGCCAAGTAGCCGGCGTAAAGAAACAGCCAAAGGAAGAACTGGCCGAGCACCTCCGTAAGAATGAGGTTGGCAGCGACATAGTTCGGTATATAGAGCGCGAATAAGAGCGCTGCAATAAGTCCGAACCGTTCATTAAGCAGACGACGGCTGAATAAATAGAATAGAACGATCGTGCCCGCCAAAAACAATATTTGCACGACGCGGAAAGCTTGTATACCTCCCCAATATCCGAACAGCTTCATACAAAAGGCGAGAACGAACGGAAGACCCGGCATGATGAATACGGTAGATACGTCCGGCTCATGGTAGGTGAATATTCCATGCTGCAGAAGCGTCTCTGCACTGCGGATGTATTTTACGTCATCGTTGTTATATTCGGTGAAGCTTCCGAGATACATGTCATGGCCTTGGCTGAATGTAATGTACGTGCTTATGATGACGACGAACGATACGATTAGGACAAGGGCGTGGCAGCTAGTGAATGACCGCCATTTGGTTAACATGGTGAAACACTACCTTTCTTGTTATAAACAATCTGCGAACAACATCGTCGCAGGATTACTTATTGTAGCATGAGTTCCTGTTATATGGTATCAGACGGACTTATCTGCCAAATTGTTACTTCGACTAGGGAAAGCTATCGTTCTATACACATATAGTTAACTACTGCTATTAGTGAGTAGGGGAGATGACAGGTATGGGAAAAGGGTTTCGTTCGATGGTTCATTTCCTGAAGCCGGAGGGTCCGTATAATCTGTTCGTTCGGTTCATAAGTCCGAACCCGGTTACGCCTACCGTACCGGTATCGCGTGTGCCTGTCATAAGCAAGGAAGCGTTCATTAGTCCGTTTGTAAGCATTATCGGGGACGTGACGATTAAGGGAGGGGTGTTCGTGGCGCCTAGCGCAAGCATACGCGCAGACGAAGGGACACCGTTCTACATTGGCGATCGCACGAATCTGCAGGACGGCGTTATTTTACACGGGTTGAAGGATGAATACGTAACGGTCGGAGGCAGTCGCTATTCAATCTATATTGATTCGGAGGTTACGTGCGGACATGGCGCGATCATCCACGGACCTGCGCTGCTCGGGGTGGGCTCGTTTGTCGGCTTCCATGCGCTCGTGTTCGATGCGGAGCTGGGCAGCGGCGTATTTGTTTCCAATCACGCCGTCGTAACCGGCGGTGTCCGTGTCGCAGATAATCGGTTCGTTCCACCTGGGGCTGTGATCGACATGCAATCGAAAGCCGATGGTCTTAGCCTATTGCCGATGGAGAAGCAACAGTTCGCGAAGGAGGTTCAGCGCGTGAACCAAGCTTTTCCGGCAAGCTACAGCATGCTGTTCGGAGAGCGGCGCTGCTCCTGCGGCCTTGCAGCCGAATCGCGGCGGCAGAAATGAATTCTTAATAGGATTAATAACTAGTTTCTTAATAGCGTACACTACCGGTAAAAAGTTAAGGTGGTGAAACGTCTATGAAGTGCAGAGCTGTCATAAGGGGATTATTGTTTGTGTGCGGTGTGATAGTAATCCAGATCCATACAGTCGGTGCAGAACCACGCGGCGATGTTCCTCCGTTTGAGAAACCTTATTTAGATGGGGGCTTTAAATCGGTTGAAGAAGCTTTGCAAGAATGCGAAACGCTACATCATAAAGAACTTAAACTGCCCTATAAATTGCCTCCGATCGCGTTTACCCATCACTTTGGCAGCTGCTATAACGACAAGGAATACCATAAAAACGATGAATTGGGTATCGAGTATCTTCATGAAAAGAAAGGCGAAAATCATTACAAGATTGATGTAAGACCAAGCTCGCAAAAATTAAACTTTGAAAAATCGAGAAGAATAAAACAAAGCTACACGCTCCAGGACGGTAATCGAGCACTCTACATGGAAATGCCCATTCCGATGTCTAAGAGAGGATTCAATATACTCGTATTTGAAAAGGACGGATGGCAATACCTACTGTCTATTGATAGCCGGGTAGAAGACAAAGTAACCGTTCATATACTGCTTGAAATAGCCAACTCGATAAAATGAAGATCATATGGTAAGCTATAGGAAATTAATGTCATTTGGTCTTGAGGAATTAAAATTCTAAAATTAAATGAGGGATCGTATGAATCAACCATTATTCAAACAGCTTGAATTCATCCGCCAGCAGACTATTAAGGCAGTAGAGGGGATTTCCGAGAGCACACTGGACATCGTTCCGAAAGGGTTCAATAACAATTTAAGATGGAATTTAGGGCATATTTATTTGGTTCAAGAGAAGTTTGCTTTTTATTTTTCCGGGGAGACCGTGCAATTGCCGGAGAGTTTCGAACGCTGGTTCGGAAGAGGGACGAAACCGGCTGATTGGGAAGGAGAACTTCCGAGCTTGGATACGTTGCTTGCAATGTTGGCCGAGCAGCCGAAGCGTATCGAGCACACTTTGATTGGTCGCTTGGATGAGCCGGTCAAAGATTCGTATACGACAGGGTCGGGACTTACGATAAGCACAATAGGGGAGTTTCTGAACTACACACTCTACCATGAGGGTTTGCACTTCAACTCGATAAACCTGATTAAACGTTTTGCCAATTAACGAAGAAGGTCATCCCTTGCATCAATGCAAAGAATGACCTTCTTCTTATTTACTTCGTATACTTCTCGACCACAGCGGCAAGCTCGTCCCATTGCTCGCATTGCTCCCAGTGGAACGATGCAGGTAGCTCGTACATCTCTTCCCACGAACGCTTCTGCAAATGCGGCTTCAAAATCTGTTCCACTGTGATATCTTGCATCAGCGTTCTCATCCGGAACTGCAGCGGATAGCGCTCCTCTACGGAGATCGGTTTGAAGTAGGTCGCCGCCATGTAATCGACCAGCGCCTCGCCTTTCTCTTGCTCCTTATGTTGATTCCAGACCAGCTTGATCTCTTCGGTCAATTGACGCCAAGGCGTGTCTTCGCGCGGATACACGATACCCATCGTAGCGGCGTCCTTGTACGTCCATAGCGCCCAAGAGACGTCATTGGCTTCGCAAAGGTCGAGCATATCCTCGATGATCGTCATCTGGAAGTCGATCTGCTCCTTCTCGAACACCAAGCCAAGCTCGCCGCACCAAAGCGGACGCTTGTATTTCTCACGGATGCTCACCAGCTTGTCGAAAGCTTCTTTGAAAATTTCCCGGCGTCTCGTACGGTCCATCTCCGGCGTCAGAACGGCCGGCTCGTCGACGAAAGGGTAGAAGTGGAACTCGTAAGCGACCTGCGGGTCGTCGACCGGATCGAGCATCGTGAAGTCGGTCGTGAACGCATTGCCCTCGATGAAAATAATATGATGCTCGTCGTATTTGCGAATTTCCGCGATGACCCTCTCATAGAACTCGTTGAATACCTTCGCGTTCGTTACCATCGAAGGCTCGTTGACGATATCGTAAGCGGCAATCCAAGGCTGATCCTTGTAGTAGTCCGCGATATGACCCCATAGCCCGATTACCGTATCGCGCAGCGCGCTGTATTCCCAGAACAGCGGCAGACCCGAGTTCGTGTCGCAATGCCAATCCGGATTTTGCCCGCCGGGAACGGAGTGGAGGTCGAGCATCGCGTAGATTTCGTATTTCTCGCATAGAGCAATGATATGGTCGAGATAGACGAAGCCTTCTTTTTTGTACACGGCGGGATTTTGATCGTCGATGAAGTACTTATAGTTAAACGGAATGCGCAAATGGTTAACGCCGATTTTTTTCAAAAATGCAAAGTCCTTCTCGCCGACGAACTCCAGCAGGAAGCGGTCGAAGAAGGCGGTGCTGCGATCCTCGCCGTACACCTCCGCGAATGCTTGCTTAATCATCGTGTCCGTGCCGGGCAAGCCGATCATGAAATGCTCCAGGTTCATCCACGAGCCGAGACCGAAGCCCCGAAATACGATCTTTTCGCCGTTAACCGTAAAATCCTCGCCGCGAACTTGAACGAATTTTTCCAGTTGAATAGTCATATAGAAGTCCTCTTTTCTTTAATATAGTAATTAGTTTTTCATGCCTGTCGTCGCAACGCTTTGAATGAAGAACCGTTCGCCGATCAGGAAGACAATAACCATCGGAATGGTGGCCAGCACCGTACCCGCCATCAGCAAGCCGTAGTCCATCGTGTGTTCGGTTTGGAACGACTGCAAGCCGAGCTGAAGCGTCTTCAGCGATTCGTCGTTCAGGTAAATCATCGGCGCCAAATAGTCGTTCCACATAAACGTGAAGGTAAAGATCGAGAACGTGGACAAGCTCGCGGCCGATAGCGGCATAATGATCCGCCAAAATATTTTCCACTCGCTAAACCCGTCGACACGAGCGGCTTCGTTCAGCTCGCCAGGCAAGCTCATGAAAAACTGACGCATCAGAAAGATGCCGAAGCCGCTGAACAATTGAATCAAGATGTAGCCGCCATGCGTGTTGTACAGCCCCAAGCTGCTGACGACGGCGAATTGCGGAACCATGATGGAGTGCCAAGGCATCATTAAGTTGGCCATAAACAGGATGAAGAGCGTGCTCTTGAACGGCACCTTGAGCTTGGCGAACGCATAAGCGGCCATGGAGCAGATCAGCACTTGAAGCACGGTAATGACGACGGACAGCATGACGGTGTTCATGAAATATTTGCCGAAAGGAATGATCGTCCATACCTCTTTGAAGTTATTGAGATATAACGACGATGGAATCCAGTTATTCGGGTTCTGGAAAAGGTCGATATCCGTGCGCAGCGAAGTCGAGATCATCCATAAGAACGGAAAGAGAGTGGCGACCGAGAAGGCAACCAGAATAAGCAGCAGCACATAATACAAGAGCTTGCTAGTCTTCGATTTAGTGACGGCTTCCATTATGCGTACCTCCCATTTTAGTAAGTCACCCATTTTTTCTCGAGCCTGAATTGAATGAGCGATATGACCATAATGATGAGGAACAGGACGGTCGACATCGCTGCGGCATACCCCATCTTGTAGTTGATGAATGCTTCTTGAAAAATGCGGAATACCAATACGTTCGTTGAACGCCCCGGCCCGCCGTCGGTCATGACGGATACGAGATCGAACACTTGGAAAGAGTTAATGATGGTTAAAATTAATACCATAAACAACGTCGGCGATAGACTTGGCAGCGTAATATAGAAAAACTGCTGCAGCTTGCCCGCGCCGTCCAGTCTAGCGGATTCATACAAATGCTCGGGAATGCCTTGAATGCCCGCGAGCAGAATAATCATGTAGTAGCCGAAGCTCTTCCACACCGCGACAATGACGACGGCAAGAAGCGCCCACTGCGAGGACATAAGCCACTCCGGCGGATTCGATATGCCGATCGCTTCCAGCATATGATTGATCGGGCCGGACATCGGGTTGAACAATAGTCCCCAGACGATCGCAACGGATACCATCGACGTAATTTGCGGAAAATAAAAGGCCATGCGCAAATATTTGCGCAGATGCAGAATGCTGTTCAGCGCTATAGCAGACAGCAAAGCTAGCAGCATCGTTAACGGCACGAATAATAGCGTGTATATAAAATTGTTTTTCAGAGAAACACGGAAATAATCGTCCTGCAGCAGCCTCGCGTAATTATCCAAACCAACGAAATTAGGCGTAATATTGAAGCCGCCGTAATCCGTGAAGCTCATGACGATGCCATACACTAACGGAACGAGAATGAATACGGCAAATAAGACGAAGGCCGGTAGAATGAATAACGTCCCTGTTAGGTATGACTTGTAGTTGAGAAGACGTTTGTCCGTCATAGAAACAACCTCCTGATAGAATGGTATAGCTCGTGAAACAAGATCGGCCTCCGTCCTAGGATACGGAAGCCGACTGCTTAGCTATAGTTACGGTTTAAGAACGGAAGCGCGCTGTTCCATGAAGTTTTTCATGGCTTTCGCGGCATCCAGCTCCTGGAACAGATAGAGATCCCGTTGTTCGCTATAGACGCGATTGACTTCGTCGATCTGGGCAATCGGCTGGTTTTCCACAACGGTGTTCGCTTCGAAGAAGTAGCTGCTTCCTTTAATGCCGGTTGCGTTAAGGAATGATTCCTTCGTTTTGTCGCTGGCATAAGCCGGCAATACGCTGGATTCGGCAATGATCGCTTCGCCTGCTTCGCCCGTTACGAACTGGACGAACTTGAACGCCGCATCGATGTTTTTGCTGTCAGGATTAATGCCCATAAATGTGCTTACGCCGCCGACCGTAATCGGATCGCTCGTTCCGTCTGGCAGCGGAAGCGGCGCCATATCGAATTCGATGTTCGTTTTGCCGGCTTCGATATCCGCTTTCAGCATATTAATCGTCCATTCGCCGTTAACGAGCATCGCGACATTGCCGCTTTCGAATTGTTTGATCCAGTCGGTGCTCTGCGACTTCATTTGCTTATAGCTCATATGAGATTGATCCTTGTAGTAGATGCGGTCGAGATAATCGAACCAGTCCGCTACATCGTCCAAGCTGTCGTCAAGAATAGTCGTGCCCTTCTGAAGCGCGCCAAGCGGCGCGGTCATCCAGTCCGCATAGTAGCCGCCCCATTGCTTGCTAGCCCCGTCGCCCTTCGTGAGAGCCTTCGCCAGCTCGGCATATTGGTCCCATGTCAGTTGCGTAGGGTAGTTAATGCCTTCACGGTCGAAGATCGCTTTGTTGTAGAACAAAGCATATTGCGATGTGCGGTAAGGAAGCGCGTAATACTTGCCTTTCGTCAGCACCTCGGTAATATCTTGGAAGCTAGGTCCATAAGCGCCAACGTCTAGGTTCGCTTCTTTGATTCGATCGGTTATATCGAGAAGCTGGTTTTTGGAAGAGTACGTGCCTAGGCTCGTCGTGCCGTTAATGCTGTATACGTCCATTTTGGAGCCGCCGGATAGGTTGGTCATGATTTTGGTGTTATACTCATTCGAGTTGTTGCTAATCGTGTTCATCTTCACTTCGATGTCGCTGTTCTGGGCGTTAAACGCCTCAACGACCTTCTTCATATAGGCTTCTTCATCGGTCCAAGTGTAATATTCCAATACCACCTTGTCGTTGCCGTTCGTGCTGCTTGGTTCGTTCGCGTTGTTCGAGCCGCAACCTACGATCGTCGCCGCAAGCCCCGCCATAAGCGTTATACTGAGGTATCTAAAACGTTGATTCATGAAAACCCCTCCTGTATCTTTGTCGTGCTTCCATCGTAATGGCAACCGGCCGTGAACGTAAGGTTGAAGTTTTATCATCGCTTTCAAGGGGCGAGACAGGGTAAATTGGATAATGGTAGGGGATTATAGGGGAATAATAGCGCTTTACGCGGGTTATGCGGCTAGCTAGGTGTACAAAACTTCAACCTATACAGCGGCGTGTGGATCAAATAAAATCTATTTTATTTGCATGGAAAGAGAGCGGGAGGGTCGCTGGTGTTCATTTTCTTCGTGTTTATCTTGTTTATTGCGATAGCGGTATTTTGTCTGACACAGCAGAAATATACGAAAGCGACTCTCTTCATGCTGCTGATGGGGTTTGCTTATTTAATCGTCGTTTCCTGCATCATTACGTACATGTCCAAGGATGCTTACTACTACTTCAGCCTCGACGATTATTTCGGAATCAGGCAGTCGCTGCAAAATCAATTGATGTTTCTGCCGATCTCGCGCTTTGCGCTCATTCGCGTATTTAACGTGTTTACAATGATGTTTCTGTATACGGGGCTGTGCTCCGCCATTTATTTCGCTTTCAACATTTCGTCCAGACGTAGAACCTTGCTATTATCGCTGCTAGCCATTCCCTGCATCGTTCAGATCATGCTGTACGATCCTTTCTTCTACGCGCATATGTACTATCGGATGTACCCGGACTACATGACGGCGAAAGGGTTCGTCTCGCTGTATGAATCCATCCACACGGTTACGTTCGTCGTCAATACGCTGTATATTGTTGCGGGGGTAGTGCTGCTTGTATACGCTTTGTATGATGCGCCTAAAGTTCGTCAAATTCGAAGCAATATATTAATGATCTTAATCTCTTACATTTCGGTTCAAATTACGTATTATTACATGAATTATTGGGCGCCCGATATATTGATTAAAGTATCCAAAGCCGCCCATTTTATAAGGTTCAAGCCGATTAACCTCGTCGGCAACCCTTCTATTTATACAATGCTGCCGTACATTGCGGGGGTTTGTCTGTTCGTCAGCTTGTACAGCATTTACAAATACGCGCGCATCCAGAACAGCATTCGCAATCAAGAATCGGTTATTTCGCATAATATCGATTCCGCTATCTTAACGTCGCGCGTGTTCAGCCATTATATGAAGAACGAACTGCTTGCCATAATGGCGCAAACAGAGTTTTTGGAAAACATGTGCGAGAAGTCGCCGGAGGTCGTCGAGGAGATTCGGGTCATTGAACAGCGCTGCAAGAAGGTATATGATCGGCTCGACGCTGTCCATCAGAAAAATCTGAAGTCCAAAATCGAGCTGCAGCCTGTTATGCTGAATGAGCTGCTCAACAAGCTTCTGGACGATAAAAGAATGGAATTGAAGCCGATCAAGGTTCATTATGCGATGCCGCCGCGGCAGCTGGTCATTATGGCCGACCCTTATTATTTCGCGCAAGCGCTTGAAAATATTATTTCGAACGCCGTCGATGCGCTCGAATTCGTTCCGGAAAAATCGCGGCAGCTGACCATTGAGATCAACGTGAAGAACAAGTGGGTAGAGGTAGTCATTCGGGATAACGGCATCGGTATGGAGGAAGAGGCTCTTGTGCATATTTTTCAGCCGTTCTATTCCTCTAAGCCGACCGCGACCAACTGGGGCATGGGACTATCTATCTGTCACACGATCATTACGACGCATGGGGGCAAGATTAGCGCCGAGAGCAAGAAGGGCGAAGGCAGCGCCTTCCACATTGTCATGCCTTTATTGTCGACGGACATGAGCGAAAGGAGATGAGCAGCATGAGCGAGCCGAAGATTAAGGTACTTATCGTGGAAGACGATCACTTAATCGCGAAGCGGTACCAAATGATTCTCTCCAAGGACGATCAGATCGAATTCGTGGGGAGGGCGTCCAGCGGCTACGAAGGCACGATGCTGGCCGCTTTGAACAAGCCGGATATTATATTGATGGACGTGGAGCTGGAGGATAAACAGGCGGGGCTGCGGGCAACGTCCGAAATATTGAACTATATGCCCGATGTGAAAATCGTGATGCTGACCGTCTGCGAAACGGACGAAACCGTGTTTCGCGCCTTTGAACTCGGCGCTACGAATTATTTGCTGAAAAACATGCAAGCGGATGCCGTGTTGGAGGCTATCAAGGATGCCTATTACGACCAGCCGTCTCTGCATGCCAATATCGCGGGTAAGATTACGCGCGAGTTCAAACGGATCAAAACGACGGAAGACAGCTTGCTGCACAACTTCTATATTTTGACGCAGCTGACGCCTACGGAGCTTGAGGTGCTGGAGCTGCTGATGAAGGATTACACGCGCCAGGAAATATGCAAGCTGAGACATGTAGAGCCCTCGACGCTCAAATCGCAAATCAACAGCATATTGAAAAAATTCGATAAAAACAGCGTGCAGGAAATCGTGCCCGCATTGCGAGAGCTGCACATCCCGGAAATTTTGGCGCAGCGGAAGGGGAAGCCGTCAAGTTAAACGTCGTCTTGCGTATTTACTTAGACGGCTCGCCCCGCATCAGGTACGGATATAAGAGAATGATTCCGAAAACATACAGAAGCAGAGCGAATAACGCCGGCAGCAGGTGCCAAAAGTCGGTATAGCCGATCGAGAAATGCACGCTGAAACCGGCATAGAAGCCCGGAGCTCCGCCAAGCAGCAGCGTCCACCATAACCAACGAGCTCCTTGCTGAATGCCCCACAAAGCGATGATGAGAATAGCCAATGCATCGCAAAGCAGCGCGCCCCCGAAGCCGGCCCGATCATGGGCGATTAACGGCATTAACCTTGGATTGGCTGCGTCCAGCTCGGCAGGCGTTATTTTCAAATAGGCAAGATCCTCCGGAACGAATACCTCCGTAACGCCGACCGTTGCAATGGTTAGACCCCCGATCGCTAACGCAAAGCCGAGTACAACAAAGCATAATTGCCCCCACATCGCCGTACGCCATAGTCGAGTATTGCGCAAATTGACTGGCTTCCGATAGGGCTGGTCGGGGTTGCCGCGCATGGAGAGAAGGAACATAGGAAACAGCAAAGCGGCAGCGACCGCATGGAGCGGATCGAAATAGCCGTAGCCCAGATACAGAAAAAAGCTAGCAAAGCCAACCAGGCCGGAGGTTATTAAAGCCGTCTTGGCCCAGTGCAGGCCGTCCTTCAGTCCATACCTCGCCAGCTGGTAATAAAGAATGCCGATAGAAATCATTGTCCCGGCCAGCGTAATCCGATCATGCGACATGAAATGGAGCAGATGATGGTTAATGCCATGAAGCTCTTCCACGGACATGCCTATAAAATCCAAATCGTAAGGCAATAGTACAGTCGTCGCGGCAATGATCCATGAAAGGATGCCGCCAATGATCATTCCGACCCCAAGCAAGCACATCCAGCCCCAATGCTTCCAAAAGGAAGGCGTCTTGGGTTTAGTTGTATGCCGAACCCGTTCATAAATGACGGCTTCGTTGATCCGCTTCGGAAGACCCGGGCCGGCATAGACGAGTCCGCTATGCAGCATGACGGCATTCGCGCCGGCATTCATGAGGTCGAGCGCATCCTGCGGCTCATGAACGCCGCCTCCCGCTTTGATCACGAACGAGTCGCAGGAGGAGTGGTAACGGTCGCGAAGATGTTTTATTTTTTGCAGGGAAGCTGCTTTTGCTTCTCTTCCAACCTTAATCGGGTAATTGTGACTGCTAGGGTCATCCTCGCATTCGTGAATGGCTTCTCCAATAACAACCCCTTTCCAGAAAGAAGCCCCTTCCATGTCCAGCAGGCTGCATAATCTGTCATTAGGGAAGTCGGGCGGTACATAAAGAAATAGCGGCACTTGATTCGGGTTATAGGACGCTGCTACTGCTGTAAAGCGCTTGGCGATCTCTACCGTTTCCTCCAAAGAGCGAGTTCCGTTTATGATATCCACATAAAAGGCCGAAGCGCCAGAACGGCTTAGCCTTGCCATCATGTTGCAAAGCTCATGAACAGCCTCCTCCGGGGAGGAGCTGGGAAGCGGCGTAATCCGCGCCATTTGAGGCAATCGATGCCCAGGCTTGGCCATGCGGATAGCCGTACGTTCAACGCCTTCGTTTTCGTAGTAGGAGGGGTAGCGTATCGTTTCGTTCGCTTGGTCGTTCTCAATCGGCGCTTGAATGCGGACAGGGCGAACCGTAATGGGCCCATGCTCAATGAAGCCGATGCCGAACTGAGCGAACGCTTTATGAGCCGTTCCCTGCGGGTCCAAGCTGCCAGACAAGCCTACTGGCGTACTTAATGACAGTCCCGCCAGCTCTTGCTCCAGCAGCGGCGACGGCTCCATATGGCCAAGCGTCCGTATGACAAAGGGACCGCTAGGCAACTTGCTTAGGGTTCCTATGGCTTTTAACGTTATTGCTCTGCTTAGTCGTGATGGCAGTATAAATAACAAAGGTCGAAATAAGGTCTGATACGACCAGTCCGGCATAGTTGTGCTCCTTTAACCATCGGTGTACTTTTTAGACATATTTTAAAGATACTCTATACGACTGACGAAAGGAACCTATATATGGAAAAGTCCAGTTAATAGAAAAAGAGCTTACTCGGTTGCCCGAGTAAGCTCTTTTTTTGCGTTGCAGCGTATGATCACCAGTTGTTGCCGGACACTCTCGTGACGGTGAAGTTCGGGCTGCCGCTCTCGCCGTAAATGGCGGCTACGCCTGGGTTGTTGATCTTCACGTTCGTGAAGCTCGCCCCGCCGACCGCCGGGCCTTGCCCTTGCTCCGCTCTGACGACGAGTTTGATGCCGTAGCGGGTAGGGTTGTTGATGTTGACGTTCTCGACGCGAACGTTTTGCATCGCAAGATTTTCCGGCGACTTCGTCTGGAACATTAGGCCGAAGTAGACCGGATTATTGATGTCGACGTTCTTGACGAGGATGTTCTTGAACGTCCGGTCGCCGCCGAAGAACCAGATCGCGCCGAAGTTCTGGTATTCGTTGATTTTGTCGTCCGCGCCAACGCTGGTCCAGAAGTCGCCGCCGGTACGGTCGAGCGTTACGCCGTCGATGACCGTATCTTGATCCCCGAATCCGAGCGTGTTGTAGCCGAAGCTGAGGCTGCTGATCGTGAGGCCCGGATACGTAAGCGTATCTGCGCCGTACAGGTTTTGATACAGGTTGCCCGAACCGCCGTATACGGCGAACGCGGCTGCGCGTCTAACGCAAGTAGCGGTCAGATTCGAGTATACGTTGCCTACGTTGTAAGACCCGCCTGCATCCACCGCGCTGAACAAGGCGAAAGCGTCGTCGCCGGCTCCGCGCGAGTAGTTGTTGTCGATGACGTTATAGGACGAGCCGTTCGTCATGTTGATGCCGTCCGCGAACGTGTTTTTGATTCGGTTGTCTTGGAACGTATTGTAGGAGGAGTTGACGCCCCAGTACAAGCAGATGAAGTGCTCGACCCAAATGTTCTGAACCGTAACGTCCTGCATGCCGTTGCCGTCAATGAACTTGCCTGGACCGTCTGTCCGATAAACATAGTTGCCCCATGCGGACAGATCTTTGATCGTCGAACCGTTCGCGGTCGATCCGATATTGAAGCCGACATCCGTATTGGACTGGCTCTGCGGAGCGACGAGCTTCGTATGCCATGGGCCTGCGCCGATGATCTCCGTTGCACGGCCGTAGAGGAAGATTTTGCTGTTGATCGTCCACTCACCGGCAGGGATGAAGATGCCCTTCTTCGTGTTGTCTTGCCTGAATTCGTTAAGCGCCTGCTCAATGGACTTGGTAGCCGAAACTTGAACGTATTTGCTTGGATCCGGGTTGGAGGCAGCCGGCGCGACGTTTTCCGTTTCGATCATGTCGACATAAATCCAGGATACGTCGCCGGCATCCTTCTGAATCTTGATCTTCGTGCCTGCCGGATACACTTGATCGAGCATGAGCTGCGAATCTTCATAGAGCCAGTATGCAGTTAAGCCTGCCCCAGGAGCGTTGTCGTAGCCGAGTCGGCCGAGCGTGCTAGGCGTTGCGTACACGTAAGAGAACTTGGAGGTGACGTTGAAGTTGCCTTTATCGACACCGTTAGCGTAAATGCTGACCGTTCCGGTCGTACTTTCGGCTACCGCGTTGCGAAGAACGAATGCGTTCGCTGGAGCGGTAAGCGTAAACTCGACATATTCGCCCGTTGCATCGAGGTGGACGGCAGAACGTCCGGAAGCTTCGCCGGCGAAGTCGCCAGGCTTGAAGTTAGGGGCAAGCTTCGTTCCGTTCGTCGTGTTGGAGGGAGCTTCCGCCTCAATGATGGTGAACGGCATATTCGCGCCGCGGCCTACATAAAGGCTTGATGTGCTTGTGTTGTTTGCTTGCTTGATGCTTACTTCGTTCGCATCATTGGCAACCGTTGCTGTCGCGGAGTAGCTGCCATTCGCAGCGGTCCAAGTTCCCATATTGACGTTGACAGATTGGCCAGCCGTGAGCGCTCCGCTATATGAGCCGTTCAGCGTCTGAATCGTCGTGCCTGCCGCGTTCTTCAGCAGAAGCGTAATCGCATGGGCGCCGCCTGCTGATGCAACGTTGCCTTGGTTTTTCAAATTAACCGTGAACGTTACGGTGTTACCTGCGCTCGGATTGCTTGGATTCCAGGAAGCCGTTGTAATGAGGTCGGAGCTCGGCACGGGAACGACTGTCAGCGAGGACGCACTCGTAAAGCTGTTGTTGCTGTCGTTCTGCTCGATGATGGCATTGCTCTCATCGACTTTGGCGCTTACTGCGTAAGTGCCGGCATTTCTCGTTCCGGCATTCAGTGTAACCGTTGCTGAGGCGCCGGCCGCCAAAGCGCTGACCGGTGCAGAACCGACAAGCTCGCCAGCCAGATAGAAGTTGACCGAAGTTGACGGTGCGATCGCGTTGCCGTTATTTTTGACGGTTGCGCTCAATGTAATGGCATCGGTCTCGACTGGTGATGCCGGCGCGGAGGTCATGCCGGTAATCGTCAGATCCGGATTCGGAGCCGGTGTGCCGTATATTTCGAATTCCGCTACTTGACCCGCAGAAGAACCGGTGTTGGCTGTAATGTTCAAGCGTACCTGTTTGACTACAGCGGTGACCGGAATCGTGACAGAGTTGCCTGTAGCCGGATTGAACGTATACGACGCGGCGGATACGATATTGTTGAAGGTTGCCGTTTCTTGGTTGTTGCCTAATACTTGAATCGTTTGGGTGCGAGTGCCCCATTCCGTAGCCGGGTTCAGCTTCAAGACGATTGATGTGATGTTATGGTTGGAGCCGAGATCGACTGTGAGGCTACTCGGGTTACTGCTGCCTTCCCAGTATGTAGCCGTACTGCCATCGTTGCCGTTAGCTGCTACAAAAGTGTGGACGGTAGAGGAAGAGGTAATGCTTTTGTTCAATGCGACATTATTTCCAGTTGGCGTCGTAGGTGTAGGTGTAGGCGTAATCGTAGGTGTCRGAGTAGGAGATGCAGTTGGTGTAGGAGTCGGTGTTGGTGTAGGCGTTGGCGAAGCTGTTGGTGTAGGTGTAGGCGTCGTATTCGTGAATGTCAACGTAATCTGGTCCAGATTAACATTGCCGGAATCGCCCGCATCATATTTGTACGCGATCGTATTGCTGCCGGCATTCAAAGCCAGCGTTTCCGATTTCGTGCCCCATGTATCCCAGTTCGCGAGGTTAGATAGCGTTGTCTGGCGAATTTTCGTGCCGTTGACGTAAACGCTGATCGTGCGCGAACCGCCTTGGGCGTTGCCGTATTTCAAGGCAACATCGTAGTTGCCGGCTGACGCTGCGCTAACCGTAAACGTAGTTGTCGCGCCTTGTGTCCAGTAACCGTCTACGAAACCTGTGCCGGAGTATCCGGTATGATCGGTATTTACTTTGGCTCCGGAAGCGAGTGCGGCGCTTTCGGCTTGATAAGTGCCTGTAGGTGCTGTTGTAGGAGTAGGAGTAACTGGAGGCGTTGGTGTAGGTGTGACGGTTGATCCGTAAATTTCGAATTCGGAAATTTGTCCAGCTTGCCAGCCCGTGTTGGCGGAGATGCTCAGGCGAACATAACGCGTGCTGACAGCGGCAAAGTTAATCGTTACGGAGTTGCCGCTAACGGAAGGGTTGAACACATAGCTTGCAGAGCCAACGATGTCGGTAAACGATGAGCCGTTCGAGCTGCCCTGCACGGCCAACGTTTGCGTGCGCGTCTCCCAGCCTGCCGGCAGCTTCAGCACGACTTGATCGATGCTGAAGCTAGCGCCGAGATCGACTTGAATCCACTGCGGGAATGCGTTGTTCACGCTTTCCCAATACGTGCTTGCGTTGCTGTCGACGACGTTGCCCGCAACGTACACGTCGGCATGACCGCTGGAGGTTACGTTTTTGCCCGCGGCGAGGTTAGGCCCGCCAGCGGCGGACGAGTCGGAAGGGTAGAGGGTGAACTGCGACAGCAATACCACGAAGGACAGGAACAGGATGAAGGACGGATTTTTCGTAAGCCGTTTGCTCATAGAGAACATAAATAACCTCCTAGTTATATCTTTCTTAAGGAAAATAATGCGCTTACATTATTGCGCAAAACGAGTGGACTTTTGACGATCACCTCCTTAATAGAGAGATAGGTTATGTTGTTTTCATTTGTTTTCACAATTTGACAGAAGTAGAGTGTGCAGAGTTGAGGTCGCAGCGTGCAACATGCATCGTGCAAAGATAGTGGAGGATGAAAGGGTCGTTTCATGAGGCAAGGTTCGGATTGGTCGTATGAGCCTAGCATAAAGCAGTTCCCTTCATTACTGAATAGCTATTCCTACGATGATCGTGTGTTATTTTATTGTTTGGTTTATAGCGCGCAGTTTACATACATACAGTATGTATGTTAATATGAATGCAATCAACACATCAAATGACGAAATCAAGGAGGCTGTTCCAATGAAAGTAACGAGTTTTTATCCGGTCATTCAGTCGGGGAAAGTGTCGGAGACCGCAGCGTTTTACACGGCTTACTTTGGCTTTGAAAAGGTATTCGAGGCAGATTGGTACGTGAGCTTGAAGCTTGCTAACAGTGAAATTCCGTTCGAGCTGGCGATTTTGGATCCGGCGCATCCTACCGTTCCTGAGGGATATGGGGCGAGCGTAAATGGACTTATCTTGAACCTGGAGATAGAGGATGCGGATATCGAGTACGAGCGTCTTATTCAGATCGCCAAGCTGCCGCTACTGCAAGATATTCGGGATGAGGAGTTCGGTCAGCGACACTTTATTACAGCCGATCCGAACGGCGTACTGATCGATATAATTCAAGTCATTCCGCCTTCTGAAGCTTATAGCGAACAATACTTGTAAGACCCTGAATCGTCCGCTACAATGTATGACAACGAGACGGACCGGCTAGAACGGTTGACAAGCAGACGATTGGAGCTTCCTTATGGCCAGAAGAACGAAAGCAGAGACGAACGAGACGATTCATACGCTTACGGCAATAGCCAGGCGGCATTTCACGGAATACGGTTATGCGGATGCGGCGCTGGAGCTGATCGTACAGGAAGCGAACCTGACGCGAGGCGCCGTCTATCATCATTTTCGCAGCAAAAAAGAGCTGTTCCGCAGCGTGTTGGAATCGGTACAGCGCGAAGTGGCCCAGCGCGTCGAGCGGGATGCTTCCACATCGGAAGACGTATGGGAGCAGCTCTATCTGGGGTGCCGCGCGTTCGTGATGGCTGCGGTAGAAGAGAACCGCAAACGCATTATGCTGATCGACGGACCGGCAATCCTGGGCTGGAACGTATGGCGCGAAATGGATGAACAGCATGCGATGAGCTTGCTGAGAGGCCAATTGCGGCTTATGAAGGAGCAAGGTTATTTAAACCGTGCATCCATCGACGCGATGACGCATTTGTTATCGGGCGCGCTGAACGAAGCCTCGCTTTGGCTGGCGCATACGGAGACGCGGCCGGAAGCGCTGGGAGAAGCGATGCGGACGCTGAAACTGCTTTTAGAGGGCATTAAGCTGGCCGATGTTCGCCAATTATAAGAATATGTGGCTACCCGCGCGGGGAACCTCTATTTTACGTGTAATTTCGGTGATTCTTTTTCCGATTGCGACTGCACAGACAGGATGTTGTCGGGGCGAAGGCGGCAAGAAATTAGCGCTTTAAATGCAAAAACCGCGCAGCTGTGCAGTTGCGCGGTTTTTGGTATTATTTCATCCGGTTCACGAGCCCGGTCACTAGCTTGCTGAGCGACTCCCTCCCGATGAAGGGGGCGAGACTTGCGAGCAGGTCGGGATTGTAGTTGTCCTCGTTCATTCCTTCCAGCAGCTTCTCGATATGAGCCTTGCCAAGGAAGGGGGCCAACCCTACGATGCGGCTCGCATCTAGACTGCCATCGGTAACTTGGTCGACAAGTTGGCTGAGCGTATGTTGACTGATGAAGGGAGCAAGACTTTGCACGGCGCTCCAGCTAATGTTGCCGTTCGCTGCTTGCGTGACGAGTTTGTCTATGTCTTCCCGGTGGAGGAAGGGGGCGAGTCCGACGATTTGCGATAAATCGGCCGTACTGGCGATTGTCCGGTCGACTAACCTGCCAAGCGCTTCCCTGCTAACGAACGGGGCGAGCGAACCAACCGTTTCCCAAGGTATTTCGTTATCGGCTGCTTGAACTACGAGAGCGTCGATCGTCTCCGTGGGCAGGAACGGCGCCAACTGTTGAATGACGTTCATGCTGAACCTTGCGTGATCTACCTTATCGGTGACCTGCTTCAGCGTGCTTGCTTTCATTAACGGAGCAACCTCCACGAGTTCATCCGCTTCCATGCTGCCGTCGTTCACCATAGCGGCTACTTGATCGGTTTCGTCGACAGCTATTTTCTCAATAATGGTGCCTGTGTGGTGACTATGCCCGTCTCCAGCAAGTCCGCCATTGATAATGTCGTCGACGCTCGTGTCGTAGAACTTCGCCAGCCCCGGCAAAGTTCCGATATCAGGCATCGACTCCCCGCGCTCCCACTTCGAGACGGCTTGGTGGCTCACGTTCAGTTGATCGGCCACCTCCATTTGCGTCAAATCCTTCTCTTTCCTAAGCTTCGAGATGTAGGCTCCAATCAAACGCAGATCAAGCATTCCGATTCCTCCTAAAAGGTTACGTACAGCGCGCACTGTCAATAACAGCATAGCATGCGGGCGATCGGCAGCCTATCAATTGTTGGTAGAATTAAGGTTTGCAACCAGCGGTAGAATTCAAAGCAATATCCGCCTCTTTACCGCGTAACAATGTTATGTTACATTAATATCTGAAAGGGGCGGTATCATGGACGATGAACTCATATCCAAGAAAGAGCTGCTTGAGCTGACGGGTATTTCATACGGACAGTTGTACCGATGGAAGCGCAAAAACCTCGTGCCGGAGGATTGGTTTATCCGGAAGTCCGCATTTACGGGACAAGAGACGTTTTTTCCGAAGCAACGAATGCTGGCCAGAATCGATAAAATCATTAACATGAAGGATGATTTGTCGCTCGATGAGCTGGCTGAAGTGTTTTCGCCAACGCCTGCCGGACTGGCACTCAGTGTGCAGCAATTAATTGAACGAAACATTGTTACGAATGTTACAGCGGATTTTGCGGAAGAGCAAATGGGCAGATTGCCTCTCTACACCTTCGAGCAGACGATGTACTTTTACATATTGGACCAAAGCTTGTTGACGGGCGAGATGAGCCTGGACGAGGGCAAAAACTTGCTTCGAACGTTGACGGAGCATTACCCGAAATTCGAGGGCAAACCTTGTGATCTATATTTGATTCGCAAAATGGGCGTATCGACGTTTTTTCTTATGGCATCGGGAAGCGAGCTTTACATGGAAAGCGGCGTTAGAATTGCCCTGCATATTCCTATTGCCAAGTGTATCGAGGAATTGAAGCTGAAGCTGTCGTCTTATTAACAAGAGGTGAAGGGGGATATGTCAATGGAGGCGATACGTAAGCCTGATCTTAAGATAGTGGGCATAGGTTCTACGCAGGGCGGCGAAGTCGGCATGGCGAAGATTGAAGGAATCGGGCGAGTGAAGGGCAGCATACGCTGCACGGACTTTGTGCTGGATGGTATAGCGACGATCTCTGGCAGTCTGGAATCTGTAAAAGCCCGATTGTATGGAACGTCTCACATCGAGGGCAATATGCTCGCGAAGCAGCTTGAGCTGAACGGTAAAGTAACAATAGATGGCGATTTGATAGGCGACTTTATGGAGATTAACGGGATGTTGACGGTCAAGGGCAAGTGCGAGATGGAAACGTTCCGCGGGAGCGGCAGGCTGCATGTAGGGTTGCTAAACGCAGGGACGGTCGAACTGAAGATCCACGGGAACTGCAGCATTGGAGAAATCGGCGGCGAGCGCATTAGTATTCGGAAGGGATCGAGCAAAGGTCTACTTAAATGGCTGAAGACGCTTCCTGTTCCATTCAGCGATAAGCTGAGTGTTCATACAATTGAAGGCGACGACATTCATGTGGAATATACGAAGGCAAAGGTCGTGCGCGGGAATAACGTTACGATTGGTGCGGGCTGCGAGATTGAGCTTGTGGAGTATAAGGAGAAGTTCGTTCAGGATAAGAGCGCGCATGTCGGCAGCAAGGTTAAGCAATAAAGGAGAAGACGGAGGGGAGGCTAAAGGAATGAGCAGTATGTCACAAGGCGGATTAACGAGCGGTGGCTTAACGATTACGGGTAGCTCCGTTGCGCTTGGCGGCCATTATGATCGGGTGAAAATTGTCGGAGAAGGCTCGATAGAGGGCGATGTGCAGAGCAATAAGCTCAAAGTTATGGGCACGCTGGAGATGAACGGGCGATTGCAGACGAAGGACATTCATGTTGTCGGCACAGCCGTCTTCTCGGATCATGTGCAAGCAGCAACCGCGAAGGTGACAGGAACGGCGACAGTTGCAGGAAATGTGCAAATACAGGAGCTTCGCTGCTCGGGGGCGATGGAGGTTGCGGGCAACGTGCGCAGCGAGCGGTTCATACTGAAAGGTGAACTGAAAGCGAAGGGAGCCTGCGAGGTTGATCAGTTCACGGTGAGAGGCATGTTCCACATTGGAGGCCTCCTGAATGCGGGACGGCTGGACATTAAGCTGTATCAGGACTGCTCGGCTGATGAGATTGGCGGGGAGAAGATCACGATCAAGAAGGCAAGCCTGCTCAATCCGTTCAACCTGTTTTTCTTCAGGCCGGACGCCAAGGCGTCGTTGACAACGAACGTCATTGAAGGCGATCAAATCTATATCGAGTATACGAAGGCGGGTATTGTTCGCGGTAAACGTGTGACGATTGGGCCCGGCTGTGAGATCGGCGCAGTCGAATATAAGGAAAGCCTCGAGCTGATGAGCGGATCTACGGTGAAGCAGAAGCGCAAAATATAAGGGATGAAGCGGATTCGGCAATAAGCAGCCGGATCCGCTTCTTTTTTATGCATCGAAGGACTTATCTTCATTTCATGCTTGTATGATTTTGATGATGTGAGTATGATGGACTTTGGAACTAGGGGATATTTGGAAGCCCCGTGACGGTTCTGGCACACCTAGCATACATACAGAAGGGGAACGGAATCATGAGGGGTCATAATCGTACTAGAAAGATAGTTAAGGGTATTGCGGGATTAGCTTTGCTGTTTGTTATTCTAAGCGGGTGCTCGGTCGAAACGAAGCAGACTGCACAGATGATCGAGGATCAGATCGAGAATGTCACGGATAGCGCGAATCCTTATGTGTTGGCAGTTAAGGGTGGCTACCAGGAGGATAACCCGGATCAATTGTACGGAGATACATTCGAGCAGTTTTTTGCGGGACCTACATGGACCTATTTCTTGTCAGATACGGATGAGCATGTCGTTGAGTTTACAGGTATGATGATGTATATGGATACAGAAGTTAAAGCACGTTTGCAATTTATTGTGGACGACGAGTCGGATACGATCGAGGTAGGTGCATTGTCCTTCAATGATGTCCCGCAGACGGAGCTGATTAAGCTGTCCGTGCTGACCAAAGTATTCGAAGACGGCTCGGCCGCTTCCGGAACAGAGGGGCAACCCGTTGAGGGAATTGAGGAAATTGCCGAGTCTACTCAAGCGCCAATGACAGATGCGAACGAAAATATTGAGGGTATGTACGCAGGGCAGCTAGAAGGAATTTCGCTCGTTTTGGGCGACTCCACAGAGCTGATTGCCGAGCATTACGGCGAGCCGGTTGAGGCTGATTATTATGAAGGCGGTCTTTATTTTTCCTACTCCGATGTTGTTTTTCTGACTAGCGCCGCGAGGGCGGAGGACGGAACGATCGAGCATGGCAAAATCATATCCATAGCGCTTCCGAGGGGCGCTTCAATCGGCGGTGTCGTTGTCGGTGATACGTTCGACGAGATCGAGGCCGTTATGGGAGAGGGCTATCGTTATGGGGACGAAGAGGGCAGCGGGTGGTATTTGGAGTATGCATACGGCGACTACGTCGTCTCGTTCTCGGCCCAAGAGGAAGCGGGCGATACGATGTCGATGGAGTATCATCATGCCCAGTATGCGGTTCCATACTCATAAGTAAGGCGATAAGGATCATAACCGATTGGGGTTATGATTCTTTTTTTACCAACTATTTCGTCAGATGGACAGCTTTCGGCTAAAATAAAGATACATGGCTTATTCGATTCGATCGGAATCATCTCAACTGTGCTCAAACTTTATTTGCGTCTATGTTGGATAATTGCATTAACTTTTCGGCTGTTCAAGCATGGAGTTGATGCGAAAATCCAATATAGCACTCAGTCAAGCTTCAAATGGGGCTTCTATCCTGCAGAAATCCATTATAGCAATACCCACCAGCAAAACAGCGGCCAAAGGTCGGCGTTCCGGTAATTATTCTTAGAGAAGGAGGCGCGCAGATGAGCGATACGATTACACTTGGTATGGGCTGCTTCTGGAGTCCGGATGCATTGTTCGGCAGCGTCCCGGGCGTCGTTCGTACGCGGACAGGTTATGCCGGAGGCACGACGCCAGCTCCAACCTATCGCCAGATGGGCGACCATTCGGAGACGGTAGAGCTAGAGTACAATACCGCCGTTGTTTCCCTTGAAGAGCTGTTGCGGCTTTTCTGGGATAACCATAACCCCTACAATATTAATGGTTACAAGGGAAGACAATATCAGTCCTTATTGATCTATCATCATGAATCGCAGCTAGACGCTATACAAAAGGTACTGAAGGAGCGGGAGACAGCACCCGATACGGAAATACAACCGTATACAATGTTCTGGGAAGCTGAGGATAGGCATCAGAAATATTATTTGCACAGATATCCACAAGCGGTTGATGCGCTTAATGGTCTGTATTCCTCGCGTGATGAGCTGCTGAGTTCTACGCTAGCTGCGCGTTTGAATGGTTTAGCCAAAGGGTACACCAACCTGTCGCGTTTAAAAGAAGAAATCGGAGGATGGGATATCGACTCGGGTGAAGGGGAACGTATTTTGCATGTAATCACCCAAATTCGTTGGTAAAGGAGGGGATGGGCAATGACCTTGTTTCAAATGAAGCCTATACAGAATGGGCAGCATCGTATGGTTTCTTTTCTGGAGGATAACTACGTTTGCACAGGTTCTGCTGGATTAGGGGATTTGGAGTGTGTCAGTGAGACGGAGCTCGTTGCGCGGGTAACTCGGCAATACGGGGCGGAAGCTGCGGCGCTAAGCAAAAATATCGAGGAGCTCAGCCGCTTCGTGCTCCATATGCAAGATGGCGACTACGTGCTTGTGGCTGACGGGGACGATGTTCATCTAGGAGATCTAGGCGACTACTATTATGTCGATCGCTTCGATAATGAGGAAGACGGCAGCTGTCATCGACGCGGGGTTACATGGTTGAAACGGTATGCTCGTGCCGACCTTAGAGAGGAGCTGCACGCTTTTCTAACGGATGAGGCTGCGGTATCACGATTCGAGAAGCCCGTCTCCAGGACGGAATTGGAGAACGAGTGGGCAGTAAAGAAGCCGAACGTTAATCAAACGAGCGATGAAGGGCCTTCTTCTGCAGTACCTGCTTATCTCATCGCAGAGGCGCTGACGGTATTGGAAGCTGCGCTGCATAGCGACAATGCGGATCGGAGGGAACGTGCGGCTATTGCAATACTGCAATATGCGGGTCAATCTAGCGTGATGCCATGAGGTAATAGCTCTGATCAAGAGGAAACTCTTGTCCAGAGCTATTTTTATTTTGTTATTTTTGTTAGCTAACATATCAAAAAAGATACAAAAAACAATGATCACGCCATGTTTTATGTAATCGCTTCCATGTATAATATTGGTGTAATTATAATGATGTTATCCAATATATGGTGCGGAGGGATGCGGTTTGTTCATAGCAAGGAAAAAATGGTTGTCCAGTCTCATAGCTTTATCGATGCTGATTTATTTGTTAGTACCGGTTGCAGGCATTGCATATGCGCAGACAGAGGATGTGAATTATGACTTCGAGGATGGCACGATAAGCGGCTGGCAGGGCGGCTGGGGGGATGCGCTAGTATCGGTAGAAGCAAGCGGCGATCTCGCTGCTGAAGGCAATAGCTATGCGCTAAAAGTAAATACGAGCTATTCGAACACTGCGACATGGCAGACCGCTGCCATTCGTGTATATCACGGCCTTGATCTAACGAAATACGGCAAGGTCGATTATGATCTCTATGTCCCGCAGTCTTTCCCCGGCGTTCTCGGGGTCAGCACTGATCTGAACGGCAGTTGGCAGGGGTTAGACTACAGCAATCATGATATAACCGCGCTTGCCTCGGGTGCTCAGACGATCAATGGCATCTCCTATGTGCCGATCCATAAAAGCGTCGTCATACCGACAGGCTCAGCGCAAGGCGAGCTCGTTATTCAAATGCAGAAGAACATGGATCTCGTCTACAACGGTGCAATCTATGTAGATAATATCCGATTGTCTGCACGGACTGATGTCCCTGTCGATCCGGAGCCGCCTACGCAAGTCGTCGGTACGTACAAGGCTGTCGATGCGTTGCTGGCTGGCATTGGACCTGAATTCAGAACCGTTCCAGTTGGAGGCGATGCTCTCTATGAAGGCGAAGGCTACGTCTCCTTCTTCTATGAGCATGACGAAGCGAGTCCTGGAACGGCTACGTTCAATGTGAACGTTCCGGAGACAGGGCTATACAAGTTAATAGTCGGCTATTACGCGCCCTATGGCGACAAGGAAACGTCGATTCTCATTAACGGACAGTCAAACGGCAACTCAAAGCTGCCGATATTGCCCGCGGGTGAAGTAACTGGTGAGTACGCGGCCGGTAAAGTACTTCTGCAAGAGGGGGCAAACACAATCGGTTTTGCGAGAAACTGGGGATACTACGGCATTGAGTACATTACGCTTGAATCCGACAAACCGGTAGCCGACCGCGTCGAGGCGGAGAACGGCGTCATAGGCGAAGGGGCATCCGTGCTGATGGACGCGCCGGGGTATTCGGGCACGGGCTACGTGTTCATGTCGGGGAGCGGTACTATTACACTGACGTACAACGCGGCTTCTGAGGGGCTGTATGATTTTGCTATCGGCTACCAAGCTCCGTATGGTTACAAAGAGACATCCGTGCTGCTGAACGGTTCTCCTGTCGCAAGCGTTCCGCTTGAGCAGACGACCGAGTTCTCGGAGAAGCAGGCAGGTAAGCTGCTGCTTCAAGCAGGTGAAAATACGATTACGTTCGAGCCGTTCTGGGGCTGGTACAATATCGACTACGTTTCGTTGACGCCTACGGCTCCGCCGAAGACGCATAATGTGCCGAAGACGCTTGTGAATCCGAACGCTTCGCCAGAGGCGCAAGCGGTCATGAACTATCTCGTGGACAACTACGGCAAAAAGATTATTTCCGGCCAGCAAACGTTGGAAAACACAGAATGGATTTATGAGCAAACGGGCAAATATCCGGCTATTTTCTCAACTGACCTGATTGAGTATTCGCCTTCCCGCGTCGAGTACGGGTCGACTTCGCAAGAGGTCGAGAAGATGATGGACTGGGCGGAGAGAGGCGGACTAATTTCCTTGTGCTGGCATTGGAACGCTCCGAAGGGGCTGTTCGGCAATGAAGTGGGCAAGGAATGGTGGAGAGGCTTCTATACAGAATTCACAACTTTTAATCTTCAGTATGCGCTAGATAACAAGGATTCGGAGGATTATGAGCTGCTGATTCGCGACATCGATGCGATATCGGTGCAGTTGAAGCGACTGAAAGATGCGAACATTCCCGTGCTATGGAGACCGCTGCATGAGGCAGAAGGCGGCTGGTTCTGGTGGGGAGCGAGCGGTCCAGAAGCAGTGAAAGAGCTTTATCGTATGATGTACGACCGGATGACAAACTACCATGGCTTGAACAACCTGATCTGGATTTGGAACTCTCCTTCAGCGGACTGGTATCCAGGCGATGATGTAGTAGATATTATTAGTACCGACATTTACAATCCGGCGGGTGATTACAGCCCGAGCAGCAATAAATACGACAGCCTTGTATCGCTTGTGAACGATAAGAAGCTGGTTACGCTGCCAGAGAACGGACCGATTCCGGATCCGGATTTGCTACAAATTTATAACGCCGACTGGAGTTGGTTCAGCACATGGGCAGGCAGCTTCATTACGGACGGCGTCACTAACACCGCAGAGCATTTGGATAAAGTATTTAACAGTGATTATGTCATTACGCTGGATGAGCTGCCTGACCATATATACAGCTACGGACTGCCGGATACGTCGGCTTCCTTATCAGCATCGCCGAATGCGAATGGATGGTTTAACGAGGATGTTACGGTGACTTTAACCGCCGGCCCTTCTGGTGAAGGAGATTCGCTAACCACGTATTATGCGGTCAACGATGGCGCTTACGGGGTATATGCAGAGCCTATGGAGATTTCTTTCGAAGGCGAGACGACGATTTCGTATTATTCGGTTGATGCCGCAGGTGCAGCGGAATCGGTCAAGACGGTTCAGGTGAAGCTGGACAAAACAGCGCCGTCGGCGCAGCTGTTGCAGTCGGGCAGTGCTGTCCATGATATTACGCAAGGAGAGCCGCTGCGATTCGATCTGACAAGTACGGATGCGGCATCCGGCGTTGCAGCCGAGCAATTGTTGCTTGACGGAACAGCGATTGTCAGCGGTAAGGCTATCAACTCATCGGCTCTTTCGGCGGGATCGCATACGGTTCAGTTTACCATTACGGACAAAGCGGGCAATGAACAAGCAGGCAGTGTTACCTTTGGAGTTGTGAAGCCGCTGGCGAAAGGCGCTCCTGGCAAGCCGGTGTTAAGCGACAACAATGGTTATGACACCGGATTGAAGGATGGCAGCTATACCGTTACGATGAACCTGTGGCACGGCAACAACGGTACGGAGTTCAAGTTGTATGAGAATGGCGTACTCGTTAACACGAAGAAGCTGACGGACGTATCGCCATCTGCGCAAACCGTCGCGACTGCGATTGCAGGCAAAGCAAACGGTACGTACACGTATACATGCGAGCTGACGAATGTTTTCGGCACAACTTCGTGCACGCCGCTCGTCGTCGTCGTTAAGGATGCAAACCCGGGCAAACCCGTATTGTCCAGCGACAACTGGGATGGAGACGGCCAGTTCAAGGTAACGATGAATATGTGGTGGGGAACGAATGCCACGGAGTATCGTCTCTACGAGAACGGTCAGATCATCGATGTGAAGCCGCTCAGCGAATCTACGCCTGGCGCGCAAAACGCAGTGACAACAATCACGGGTAAGGCTAAGGGCACCTATACGTATCGATGCGAGCTTGTGAATGCGGCTGGCGTTACTTGGAGCGATACGATAACGGTCGTGGTGAAGAAGCAATAGGAATTAAGTTTAACCAAAGCTTTGTCCGTTCCAATAGGAGCGGGCAGAGCTTTTTTGTGTTAGGCGTGGACCCACACAACAGTCCCGAAACCGCCAAGCCCAGCGCTGTAAGAGCATATATGACCTTACCCGTGACACAAACGGGTTACTCCTTCGCTGTAAGAGCGCATACGCACTTACAGCCTCGCACGAACACGGCACTTTTAGCCTTTTTGCAATCGTAGAAGCTATCTGCCCCCGTCTAGTGGTAGAATAAGTACAAAAAAACGAGTGATAGACAGGAGAAGTAATGAAATTGGACATCAATGTTACTCATACAGCCGTATTTTTTGATGTGGACGACACGTTATACGATCATTTGACGCCGTTTCGGAAAGCGTTGGAGACGGTCGCAGCGACTACTGAAGCGTTCCCTTACGAAGAGGCGTATCATCGGATGCGCTACTATAGCGACATACTATCATTGGAGATGGGCGGAGCGGGCAAAATGGAGGAAGGACAAGCGACGGAATTGATGCGCCGTCGGCGTTTCCAGCTCACGCTTGCCGAGTTCGGCATCGAGGTTAGCGAGCAGCAGTCAGCCGACATTCAGGCTGCTTATATCGGCTGCCAGTTCGACATCCAGATGTTCGACGGGGCGCGCGAATTGCTGAAGCGGCTGAGCGGGGCCGGCTTCGTTGTCGGACTCATCACGAACGGGGCGGAGGCGCATCAGATGAGCAAGATCAAAGCGATGGAGCTCGATGCGCTTATCCCGCCGGAACGTCAATTCGTTTCGGGCAAGGTTGGCCACGACAAGCCCGATCGCCGTATTTTCGAATACGTGAATGAACAGACGGGAACGAAGCCGGCGAACTGCATCTATGTCGGCGATTCGTGGCGCAACGACGTCATCGGCGCGATTGAGGCGGGCTGGAGCGTCATTTGGTTCAATCATCGCGGCGCGAAGCCCGAGTCGGAGCATATGCCGCATCATATCGCGTCAAGCTATGAACAATTGAATCGTCTGCTTATGAGAAATGAAGTGCGTTCGGTATAATGGTTTGCGAAGAGAAGGAGGGTAGGCTAAAACGTGGGGACGGGCAACTTGTACCGCAAATATATGAAAAATAACTTATTCGTCAAAATGATTCTGTTGTTCGCCGGCATCACGATCGTCACGATCATCACGTTCTCCTATCTGATGTACTTATCCATGTCGCAATCGGCGCTCCAAAGGCAGCTTGACGTGCAGAAGCGGGCGATCGAAAGCGTAGGCAATTATATCGGGAACAAATACGATTCCGTGCAGACGATGATGGTCGACGTGTATCGAGACAATCAGTTGGCGTTCAATATGTCTTATTTGATGGAAAAGCCTTACCCGGACTACGTGAGGTTCGGGCTCGACCAATATTACAACAACAACAGCTCCTCCGTGGACGCCGTGCAATATTTTCGCAATAAGCTGGACGACGACGCGGACATTACGAGCCTCATGATGTATAGCGCGGAGCAGCAGCAGCTCTATACGTATAACGTGAACAGGCAGTTCAAAATCGTTTCGACGAACGCGGCAAATTCGTACGTGCCGGACGCGATGTACTTGGAGGAGGGATCGAACGTCTCGCTTCCGAACATTTGGGTGAAAAAAGCCGTTAAGCTGAATCCTGAGCTCAAGCTGTACGGCGTGAAAGTGCCGATTAACAACAATCAAACGCTGCGCAATATCGGCCAGCTGCTCGTTTTCTTCGATGCGGACAAGATCAAAGTCAGCTACGCTTCGATGGAGGACAAGCTGATGGGCTCCATCCTCGTGCTGTCCGCGGAAGGGGAAGTGGTGTTTGATACTTCGGACGTCTATTATGGCAAGCCCTATCCGTACTTGGAGCAGATCGAATCGGTGTACGATTCGGACGGTGAAACGAGCCAAGGGATGATCGTGTCGAAGCTTCAGCGCACGAAGGGCGGCTTCACTGTGCTTAGCGTCGTGCCGAAGAAAGAGATTGAGGCGTCGTATCGCGGCGTCCGCAGCACGATCCTGACGATCAGCTCGATTTGTATTTTGTTCGCGATTCTCATCCCGTCCATCTTCATCTCGAACTTCGCCAAGCGGACGCATAACATCATTCGCGTCACCCGCAAAGTGAAGCAAGGCGATCTGACGGTCCGAATCGCGGATGGCAAGGAAGACGAGCTGGGCCAAATCTCGAAGAGCTTCAACGATATGCTCGAAGAGCTGAACCAATATATCGACCGGGTGTACAAGGCCGAGATCAAGCAGAAGCATACGGAACTGGCGGCGCTCGAGGCGCGCGTCAATCCGCATTTCCTGTACAATACGCTCGAGGTCATCCGGATGAGGGCGATCTCCCAAGGGGCGAGCGATGTCGGCGAAATGATCTACAGTCTGTCGGTGCTGTTCAAAAGCTACGTGCACCAGAAGCCGAACTATACGCTGCAGGACGAGCTGGAGGCGTGCCGCCTTTACCTCGAGCTGTTCCGAATACGCTACAAGGACCGATTTGCCTACGCTTTCGATTGCAGCCCTGAGCTTAAGAACAAGAAGGCGCTGAAGATGTCGCTGCAACCGATTATCGAAAATTACATTTTGCACGGTCTAAGGTCGGCCAGCAGCGACAACCGCATCGATATTGAAGTGGCGAAGCAAGGCGAGTTGATTAGCGTAACGGTATCCGATAACGGCAAGGGCATAGCGCCGGAACGACTGGGTGAAATAAAGTCGGCGCTGGCCGCGCCGGAGAACGTCGGCGAATCGTTCGGGCTGCGCAGCATTCATGAACGGCTGCAGCTGCTCTACGGCGACGAATACGGTATCGCGATCGAGAGCAAGCTGGGCGAAGGGACGGCGGTGTCCGTTTATTTTCCGGATGAAGGGGAGGTTTGATGCGGATATGTATAGGGTGTTTATTGTAGACGACGAGCCGTTCATCATCGAAGGGCTTTACGATATTATCGATTGGGGCAGCATGGATCTGGAGATTGTCGGCCATGCGGAGAACGGGAAGGATGCGCTGGAGGCTCTCGCGGGGCGTCCGGCCGACATTCTAATTACCGATATCTCGATGCCGGTCATGAACGGGCTGGCTCTTATTCGAAGCGCGAGGGAATCGCTGAATGCCGACTTGAAGGTTATCGTGCTGAGCGGCTTCAACGAGTTCGATTATTTGAAAGAAGGCATGCGGCTTGGCATCGAGAACTATTTGCTGAAGCCGATCAATCTGGAAGAGCTGAAGGCGACGCTGGCCAATACGATAAGCAAGCTTAACGAAGCCAAGGCTAGCATCGATTTCAATAAGCGAAGCATAAGGATTTTGCGGGACAATGTCATGTACCGATGGCTGATGAATCAGATTGATCCGGCACAGTTCGGCGAACGCGCGGAGCTGCTCGGTATAAGACTCGATACGCCTTATGTCGCGATCGCCATCATTAGCATGGCGCACCTGCAGAGGGAGACGCTCGATTGGATGGCGACCCGTAATGAAAGCGACTATGGCACGTCCATCATCGCATTCCGCGATATGGAGGGCGATGTCGTCGTTGTGTTCAAGCTGAACGAACGCGAGGAAGGCTTGGAGCAAGCAGCGCAATTGCTGCGCAGCTTTAGAGCCGAGTGGCCTGGCAAGGAGCAGCCGAGACTGTCGCTCGGAAGCGCGGAGAAGCTGGAGGATGCAGCGCACAGTTATGCCCATGCCCGCAAGGCGCTGGAATATTACATGATCTACCCTGACCGGGAAATCGTACGTTATGACGAGCTTCCGAGCGGACAAGGCGACAATCAGCAACGGTTCCCGCTCGATTGGGCGGAGTATGCGCAGCTCATCATGGCGAAGGAGAAGGAGGAGCTGCTGCACCGCCTGGAGGATGATTTTGCGCAGCTGCAGAAGCGGGAAGGACTCACTCCGGCCGATATTCGCGATACGGGCATGGAGCTTGCGGTTCGCCTGAAGATGCAGCTCGAGGAAATTCGCCACGACGAGGAAACGCAGCTGTTCCAAGGCAGCTTCGACCAGCTGCGGCAAGCGGCGTCGCTCGAGCAAGTGGTGGAGATGCTGAAGGAAGCGGCGGGAATGACGGTCGATGCGCTCATTCGCGATGTGAAGAGTCCGATCGTGCAGCAGGTGCTGAACCATGTTAAAGACGCCTTCAACGAAGACCTGTCGCTGAAGAAGCTGGGCGCCATGTACAACATCCATCCCGTCTACTTGGGCCAGCTGTTCCATAAGGAAGTGAACGAGACGTTCACCGAGTACATGAACAAGTACAGGGTCGAGAAGGCGAAGGAGCTGCTGAAGAATACGACGCTTAAGGTGCATGACATCGCCACGAACGTTGGTTACTGGGAGACGGGCTACTTCTATAAGCAATTCAAAAAACATGTCGGCATTTCGCCGTCGGAATACAGAGGGCTGCTATAGCGATTTTTTTGTCGCGAAGCAGCTTTCTTTATTTTGAGCATGATTTATTTAGTTTCTATTCTATTTGAAAATGTTTTCATTTTATAAAGTTAAGGGAGTTCGAAGGACAAGCGTTAAGTGACACGGAAAAGGCTTTCACGCAACGACAGCACGTATAAACGATCATGCTGCGCGGAAGGATGTAACCATGCGCAGCTTGTCCCGAGAGCGATATTCGAAGGGGAGGGTAACATACATGAGTAACAAGAAAACCCGATTTTCTGTGCTGTTAACGGCACTGCTGGCGTTCGCGCTAGTTGTAAGCGCATGCGGCAGTGACAACAAAACGGAGAGCAACGGCAACGGCGGATCGTCGGAGAAGCCGGTTGAGCTTATCTGGTACACGATTGGCGTACCGCAGAAAGATTTGGCTAAGGTCAATGAAAAAATCAACGAATATACAAAAGAAAAAATCAATGCAACGGTTAACATGAAAATGATCGACTTTGGTGACTATACACAAAAAATGCAGGTCATGGTTTCCTCGGGCGAGCCGATGGACATTTTGTTCACAAGCTCGTGGGCGTTCGATTACGTGCAAAACGCGCGTAAAGGCGCATTCACGGCGATCGACGATCTGCTCGAGACAAGCGGCAAAGGCATCAAGGAAACGCTTGATCCGGCGTTCCTCGAAGGCTCCAAGGTTGACGGCCATAACTATGGCGTGCCTGCCAACAAAGAGCTTCCCGCTCAAGAGGTATGGCGCTTCAACGATGAGCTCGTGAAGAAATACAACCTGGACATCAAGAGCGTTACCACGATGGAAAGCCTAGAGCCGCTTCTGAAAACAATCAAGGATAACGAGCCGCAAGTGACGCCGCTCTCCCTTACGAAAGACTTCGTGCCGCTCATGCCTTTCGATTACATCATCGAGAAGCTGCCAATGGCCGTTTACTTGGACACGACAGACTACAAAGTGCTTAACATCTTCGACACGCCTGAACTAAAGGCTGCTCTTGATACGATGCACAAGTTCTACGAAGCGGGCTACATTTCGCCTGAAGCAGCGACGACGACTTCGGTTGAAGACCTGTACAAATCGGGCAAATGGTTCACGGACCGCGCTTCGACTCAGCCTCTTGCGGAAAACCTGTGGACGGCAAGCTACGGCTACCCGGTTACATCGACGCCTGCCGGCAAAGCGTACACGTTCAACTGGTCGGTTATGGGTTCGATGCAAGCGATCTCGGCTAACTCCGAGCACCCGGAGAAAGCAATGGAGTTCTTGAACCTGCTTAACACCGATCCGGTGCTTCGCAACATGATCGACTCCGGTATCGAAGGCGTTCACTACGAGAAAGTCAGCGAAAACGTAATGAAAAACCTGCCTGACTCGAAAAACTACGATATGCCGACGTTCTCCCTCGGCAACTTGCTTATTACGTACTTGAACGAGAACGACCCTGAGAACAAATGGGAGCTGTTCAAAGAATTCAACGCATCGGGCATCGACGCTCCGCTGCTTGGCTTTAACTTCGACGCAACGAAAGTATCCAAAGAAATTGCAGCTGTACAAAACGTTAAAGAAGAGTTCTGGTCTGCATTGATGACGGGAGCAGTTGATCCTAACGAGTTCCTGCCGAAAGCGAACGAGAAATTTAAGGCTGCTGGCCTTGATAAGGTAATAGCGGAAGTACAATCGCAGCTTGACGCTTGGAAAGCAGCGAACAACAAATAGTAGGCAACGCGAATCGGGCGGGTGAAGAATCTTCGCCMGATTCTTTTCTTTTTTTACGCTATCAGGAGTCTGGAGGGATGATTATGAAAACGCTCGGCGCTATTTTCAAAGACGTCGTTAAAAATAAAGTAATGCTGCTCATGGTGCTTCCGGGTGCCCTATGGTTTCTGTTCTTCTCCTATATCCCGATGCTCGGGACGGTTATCGCGTTCAAGGAATACCGGTTCGACAGAGACGGGTTCTGGGCCAGTATCGTCAACAGCAAATGGGTAGGTCTCGATAATTTCAAGTTTCTATTCAGCACGGACGATGCTTATATCATTACCCGCAACACGATTTTGTATAACGCGGTGTTCATCGTAGTCGGTCTTGCGCTGGCGGTGCTTATGGCCGTCGTATTGTCCGAGATTACGAATAAGAAGCTGTCTAAGCTATATCAGACCGGCATGTTCCTTCCGTACTTTTTGTCATGGGTAATTGTCGGATATTTTGCGTTCAGCTTCCTAAGCTCCGAGCGCGGCCTGTTGAATTATGTGTTCGAATATTTCGGCTGGGAATCGATGCAATGGTACTCCGATCCGAAGTACTGGCCTTATATCATCGTGTTCATTTATCTATGGAAAGCAGTCGGCTATAACAGCGTCGTCTACTTGGCGGCCATTATGGGCATCGACAAATCGTTGTATGAAGCGGCGATGATCGACGGAGCTAACAAATGGCAGCAAATTCGCAATATTACGCTTCCGCTGCTGACGCCGATCATTACGATCATGACGTTGCTTGCCGTAGGTAAAGTGTTCTACGCTGACTTTGGCTTGTTCTATCAGGTGCCGAGGGATTCGGGAACTTTGTATTCCGTCACGAACGTTATCGACACGTATGTATACCGCGGTCTGAAAACGACAGGCGAGATCGGCATGAGCACGGCGGCCGGCTTGTATCAATCGGTAGTCGGATTCGCGCTGGTCATCACGTCGAACTATATCGTACGCAGATTCAATAAAGATAACGCCTTGTTCTAAACTTCGGAAGGGAGTGGACGCCAAATGTCACTAGTTAAGAAAAAACAACGAGATTTCCATAAGCTGTCTACGCCATGGAACGCGGCCTTTAATTTATTCGCCGGCCTATTCTCTTTTATATGCGTATTTCCATTTTTGTTCGTCGTTATTATTTCGTTTACGGATGAGAACGCTCTGGCAAGGGACGGATACCGACTCATTCCGACCGAGTGGAGCCTCGAGGCGTATAAATATGTATTCCAAACAGGCGATACGTTGCTTCGTTCCTATGGGGTAACGATCTTCGTCACCGTCGTAGGAACGATCGTCAGCCTGCTGTTCATTGCCCTATATGCCTATGCGCTGTCGCGCAAAAGCTTCAAATACCGCAATTTCTTCGCTTTCTTCGCTTTCTTCACGATGTTGTTCAACGGCGGTCTTGTGCCGTCTTACATCGTGACGACGCAATTGCTCGGCCTTAAAGATACGGTATGGGCGCTTATTTTACCGCTTGCGGTCAACGCGTTCTACATTATGATTCTTCGGACGTTCTACAGCACGAGCGTGCCTGATGCAGTCATCGAATCGGGCAAAATCGACGGCGCCGGCGAGTTCGGCACATTCATTAAGCTCGTTCTGCCGCTGTCGCTGCCGGGTCTGGCTACGATCGCCCTGTTCAGCACGCTCGGTTATTGGAACGATTGGTTCAACGCTTTGCTCTATATCGACAATCCGAATCTCGTGCCGCTGCAATCGATGCTGATGCGTATCGAGACGAATCTGCAATTCATTATGCAAAACTCGCAAAACAGCTCGCTTGGACTTGAAGCGCTGCGCAATATGCCGCAGGATACGTCGCGTATGGCGATGGTTGTACTTGCGACGGGACCAATCATCTTCGCTTATCCGTTCTTCCAGCGTTATTTCATTCAAGGTTTGACAGTCGGAGCGGTTAAGGAATAGAAGAGAGGAGCGATCATACGTGATATACAAAGAGAGCCAACGTCCGGTAGCGGAACGGGTAGCCGATCTGCTCGGCCGAATGACGCCCGAGGAGAAGGTCGGACAGCTGCTGCAGCCGTTCGGCTGGCAGACTTACGAGCATAAGGACGGCAAGATAGAGCTTGCCGAATCGTTCAAGCAGCAAGTCGAAGCTGGGGGCGTCGGCTCCTTGTACGGAGCGCTTCGCGCCGATCCATGGACGGGCGTGACGCTGGAGTCGGGCTTGTCGCCGCGCGAGGGCGCGGAAGCGGTCAATGCGATTCAGCGGTACGCGATGGAGCATTCGCGGCTTGGCATTCCGATCCTGATCGGCGAGGAATGCTCGCACGGCCATATGGCGATCGGGGCGACGGTGTTCCCGGTGCCGCTGTCGCTAGGCAGCGCGTGGAACGTCGAGTTGTATCGTGAGATGTGCCGCGCCGTGGCGAAGGAGACGCGCAGCCAGGGCGGCGCCGTCACGTATTCGCCGGTGCTCGACGTCGTGCGCGATCCGCGCTGGGGACGGACGGAAGAATGCTTCGGCGAAGATCCGCATTTGATCGCGGAATATGCGAAAGCTTCCGTTGAAGGTTTCCAAGGCGAGTCGCTTGCTCATGAAGATAGCGTGGCCGTGACGTTGAAGCATTTCGTCGGGTATGGCAGCTCGGAGGGCGGACGCAACGCCGGTCCGGTTCATATGGGCAAGCGAGAGCTGCTGGAAGTTGATATGCTTCCGTTCAAGGCGGCGGTCGAAGCGGGAGCGAAATCGATCATGACGGCCTACAACGAAATCGATGGCGTGCCGTGTACGACAAGCAGCGAGCTGCTGCAGGATATATTGCGCGACGAGTGGGGCTTCGACGGCATGGTCATTACCGATTGCGGGGCGATCGATATGTTGGCGTCGGGACATGACGTAGCCGAGGACGGCTTGGACGCATCGGTGCAGTCCATTACGGCAGGCATCGATATGGAAATGTCCGGCGTAATGTTCGGACAGTATTTGCTGCAGGCTTTGAGCGAGGGCAAGCTTGATCCGGCCGTATTGGATACGGCAGCGGCTCGCGTGTTGGCGCTGAAGTTCGAGCTCGGTTTGTTCGAGCAGCCTTATGCCGACCCTGATCGGGCGGAGAAGCTGATCGGCAGCGAGGAGCATATCGCGTTGGCGCGCCGCGTTGCAAGCGAGGGTATCGTATTGTTGAAAAATGATGGCGGGACGCTGCCTCTGGAGAAGGGGACCGCGGGTCGGATTGCGGTCATCGGTCCGAATGCCGACGCGTTCTATAATCAGCTTGGCGATTATACGTCGCCGCAGCCGAAGGATAAAGTCGTGACCGTGCTGGAAGCGATTCGCAGCAGGTACAAAGAAGATCCGGACTCAGTGTTGTACGCGCCGGGTTGCCGAATTCGCGGCGAGTCGCGCGAAGGGTTCGAATCGGCGCTGGCATGCGCCGCTGCAGCCGATTCGATCGTCATGGTCGTCGGCGGTTCGAGCGCACGCGACTTCGGAGAGGGAACGATCGATCTGCGCACCGGCGCCTCGAAGGTAACGGAAAATGCGTGGAACGACATGGATTGCGGCGAAGGCATCGACCGCGTCTCGCTTGGATTGTCCGGCGTGCAGCTGGAACTGGTTCAGGAAGTGCATAAGCTCGGCAAGCCGGTCGTCGTCGTGTACATTAACGGCCGTCCGGTCGTAGAGCCGTGGATCGACGAGAACGCGCATGCGATCGTGGAGGCTTGGTATCCGGGGCAGGAGGGCGGAAGTGCGATTGCCGATGTGCTGTTCGGCGACGAGAATCCGTCCGGTCGTCTGACGGTATCGATTCCGAAGCATACCGGGCAGCTGCCGGTTTACTACAACGGCAAGCGTTCGCGAGGCAAGAGGTATTTGGAGGAAGATTCGCAGCCGCGGTATCCGTTCGGATACGGGCTTAGCTATACAACGTTTGAGTATTCGAATTTGTCGGTCGAACCGGCTGAGCTCGCCGTGGGCGAGGAAGCGATGGTGACGGTGGACGTTATGAATGCAGGTGATCGCTCCGGGGCAGAGGTCGTGCAGCTCTATGTGTCCGATGCTGCGAGCAAGGTGACGCGCCCGGAGCGTGAGCTTAAGGGGTTTGAGAAGATCATGCTTGCTCCTGGCGAGAAGCGTACCGTTACATTCTCGGTTGGAGCCGAGCAGTTGCAATATATCGGCAAGGACATGGTGCCTGTCGTAGAGCCTGGGTTGTTCCGCGTGCTTGTGGGGCGCAATGTGCAGGATACGTTGAACGCAGACCTCATCGTCCGGGAGGCGAAGTAAGGATGGAGCGGATTAGAAGATTTATACGCGAGCTTTCGGAGCGCCAGTGGCTCGAGCAGGTGGAGCTGAACGATTGGACGATCGACCGCTCGACTTATGTGCTGCCGGGACAGTATGAAGGGATTGCTCCCTATCCGGAAGGAAACGACTATAACCGTTTTCCGAGCAAACAAGGCACGACTTATTTTTTCCGTAAAAGCTTGGAGCTACCTGCCGGCTGGGCGGGCAGCGGCGGTATCGGCTTGATTTTCGATTCCGGCGGCGAGGGGCTGCTGCGCATTAACGGCGCTTCCGCGCAAGGGATTGATCGAAATCATACGTTCGTTACGCTGAGCGAAAGCATGACGGTCGGCGACGGTCGGTTGGAGCTGGAGATCGAGATGTACGATCCGATTCCCGAACCGGTGGATCCACTTAATCAGCAGGCTGTTATACAGCCTCCGATGACGGCAATCCGCAGCTTGCTCGTTCGAGTGAATCATCCCGTGCAAAGTCTGATGTACACGGCAACGGTCGTAAGAGACAGCATGCTGCTGCTTCCCGAGCAGGATGGACGGCGCAGCCGGTTAATGGCCGCGCTGTATGAAGCGATGGATGCATTCGTATCTTTAGACGAGCGGCAATGGTCGCTGCCAGAGACGGGAGCGGTCGCAGCCATCGAGGAACGGCTGCGTGCCGAGGTTCAGCGGATTGGCGGCAATGCGGAAGGTCTGATGCATATGGTCGGCCAATCGCATATCGACATCGCTTGGCTGTGGCCGGCGCGCGAGACGGTTCGGAAGACGAGCCGTACGTTCTCGACGGTTGATGCCTTAATGAATGAATATCCGCAATATCGGTTCACGCAGAGTCAACCGTTATTGTTCGAATACTTGAAGCTGAACGACCCGGAATTGTATGAGCGGGTGAAAGCCAGAATCCGCGAAGGACGCTGGGAGCTGGTCGGAGGCATGTGGGTCGAGCCCGATCTGAACATTCCGAGCGGCGAATCGTTTATGCGTCAAATGCTGTACGGGCAGCGGTTCTATCGGGAAGAGTTCGGCATAACCTCGGAGATCGAGTGGCTGCCGGATACGTTCGGTTATTGCGCTTCGCTGCCGCAGATATTGAAGCATGGCGGCATTCGTTATTTCATGACGACGAAGCTCGGATGGAATGATACGAACGTTTTCCCTTACGACCTGTTCCATTGGGTCGGCATCGACGGCACGCCGATGCTCTCGTATTTGAATCACGGCGTCAACGAAAACACGCTGCCGAAGGACGTGCACGATCACTGGCAGTCTTACCGCGAGAAGGATAAGCATGCGGAGCAGATGCTGTTGTTCGGACATGGCGACGGCGGCGGCGGGGCAACCCGCGAAATGCTGGAGTACATCGACCGCGCAGAGCTGATGGTTGGCCAACCGGCCAGCCGCTACAGTACGGCGGCCGATTTCTTCGTTGGCACTGACGAGGCATCGTCTTCGCTTCCGAAGTGGCGCGGCGACTTGTATTTGGAGCTTCATCGCGGCACGTATACGACGCATGGACGCAATAAGCTGTACAATCGCAAAGCGGAAATTCTGTACAGGGAAGCCGAGCTATGGCAATCGCTTGCTTATACAGGTGGCAACAAGGCGCGGCTGGACTCCGTCAAGTCGCAGCTGCATGAAGGCTGGAAGCTGATTCTGCTTAACCAGTTCCACGATATTATTCCGGGCTCGGCGATCACGGAAGCATATGAGACTTCGACGAAGGAATATGAGCAAGTGTTCGCGAAAGGCCGGGCTGGTCTGCAGGCGGGGCTTGAGGAGCTGACTGCCGGAATCGGAGCTGGCGGCAAGGCTGGTGAATCGCTTGTCGTATTCAACAGCCTCGGCTGGAGTCGTGACGTCATGCTGCGGCTGGCGGACGCTGCTTCGGACCTGCAGGCTTACGATAGCCATGGAGTGAAGCTGTCGATGGACCGGATGACAGAGGATGGTTCGGCGGTAATCAGAGTACCGAATGTTCCGGCTCTTGGTTATAAGACGATAGGGCTGAAGCGTGAGGATGCTGCGGTTGCGGCCGCTGCTGCTCATGCTCCGCTTGAGGATAGATGGGAAACCGAGTTTTATCTGATTACATTCAACGAACGCGGCGAAATCGCAAGCTTGATCGATAAGCAGGCCGGCAGGGAAGTGTTGAAGAGCGGCGAGACGGGCAACCGGTTCGACTTCTTCCATGACCGCCCGACGTTATGGGACGCTTGGGATATCGACGACCGTTATGAGCAACAGCCGGCCGGAGACGCCGTGCTGCTGGGCAAGGAAGTCGTATTGACGGGCGAGACGATGGACGTCTTGCGCTTCCGCTGGCGAATCGGACAATCCGACATTAGCCAGGATATGATTCTGTACCGTGATGACAAGCGGATAGACTTCGTGACGAAGGTGAACTGGAACGAGGCGCATAAGCTGCTGAAGGTCGCATTCCCGGTCGATATCGTGACAGATAAGGCGATCTACGAAATTCCGTTCGGCGCTTTGGAACGGGTGACGCATCGCAACACGAGCTGGGAGCAGGCGCAATACGAAGTTTGCGGCCATCGATTCGTCGATGTATCCGAGCGCGGTTACGGCGTAAGTTTGTTGAACGACAGCAAATATGGATACGATATCCAAGACAGCGTTATCCGCTTGTCGTTGCTGCGCGCGCCAAAGTGGCCGGATGTTACCGCAGACCTTGGCGAGCACAACTTCACTTACTCGTTGTATCCGCATGAGGGCGATTGGCGCGAAGCTCATACGCTGCGCAAGGCGGCGGAGCTTAACAGCGAAGCCGTTTCGGTTTCCCTTGCGGAATCTCCGGAGGTATCGGAGCAATCGTATATCTCGTTCGACGGCGTGCATGTTGTCGTCGACACGGTGAAACCTGCCGAGGACGGCGACGGTATCGTCATCCGTCTGTACGAATCGTCCGGCGGCCGCGAGAGCGTCACGCTCGGCTGGCCTCATGCTTTCTCGCAGGCGCGGGTTTCCAACGCGCTGGAGGAAGAGCTAGAGCAGATCAAGGCCGAAGATCGTCTCATCACGCTGCACTTTGCGCCGTATGAGATCAAAACGATCAAATTGACCTTTTAAATAGAAGTATTTGCGTTAGTCGCGGGGAATAGAGCTAGTTTCTAGCTCTATTTTGCCTAAACACACGTTAGTTTGCGAAATAAGGCTACATTATAGCTCTACCTTGGCCAGGAACACCGTCGTAGGAGGCTTTTTCGGAGGCGACGCGGCGAATAGAGCTAGTTTCTAGCTCTATTTTCCCGTAACACACCAAAGTTTGCGAAATAAAGCTGTATTTTAGCTCTATTTGGTCAGGGACACCGTCGYAGGAGGCTTTTTCGGAGGCAACGCGGTGAATAGAGCTAATTTCTAGCTCTATTTCCTAGACACACACCAAAGTTTGCGAAATAAAGCTACATTGTAGCTCTATTGGTCAGGGAGACCGTCGTAGGAGGCTTTTTCGGAGGCAATGCGGCGAATAGAGCTAGTTTCTAGCTCTATTTTCCCGTAACACACCAAAGTTTGCGAAATAAAGCTGTATTTTAGCTCTATTTGGTCAGGGGCCCCGTCGTAGGAGGCTTTTTCGGAGGTAACGCGGCGGATAAAAGTAAGCGGAACACTAAGATTAATTTCATATGGACAGAGGAGAGATTCGCTGTGGAACAATTCAGATTGCCTAAGATACCAATGCCTACGATTGAACTGCCGGGAGCGGTTCAAGACGTGTTGAAAGAAGCTGAGCAGAAGCTGGCGCATCGCCCTAAGCTGCTTCAGCTGTTTAAGAACTGTTTTCCGAATACGCTGGAAACGACGACGAAGCTGATGGACGACGGCACGACCTTCGTCATTACCGGCGATATTCCAGCGCTTTGGCTGCGTGATTCCGTCGAGCAGGTGATTCACTACGTGCCGCTTGCTAAGGATGACGCCGACCTGCAACGTATTATCAGCGGCCTTATCAAACGCCATATCTCTTATATCGGCATTGACCCTTACGCGAACGCGTTCAATGAAACGGCGAACGATTGGCATTGGAATACGACCGACGAGACGGAAATGTCGCCATGGGTATGGGAGCGCAAGTTCGAAATCGACTCGCTTTGCTTCGTAATCCGACTGGCTTATCAGTATTGGAAAGAAACGGGTCTTACGGATATTTTCGACGCCGGCTTCAAGCAAGCGATGATCACGATCTATGATTTGTTCAAAACAGAGCAGCATCATTTCGAGAAATCGCCGTACCGTTTCACGCGGGATAACGGCATCAAGGAGGACTCGATACGCAATGATGGAATAGGCATGCCGGTCAACTATACGGGCATGGTCTGGTCGGGCTTCCGTTCGAGCGACGACGCTTGCGACTTCCACTACAACATTCCGGGCAATATGTTCGCGGTTGTAACGCTGCGCCAAATGCAGGAGTTCGCCGAGTGGGTATTCCGCGATATGGACTTGCTTGCGAAGTTGAAGCGCCTGGAAGCGGATATCGATCATGGCATCCAACTGTACGGCATCTATCGCCATCCCGAATTCGGTCCTATCTATGCGTACGAGACGGACGGCTTCGGCAATTACTGCCTGATGGACGACGCCGGCACGCCGGGACTCGTCTCGATTCCGTATCTCGGTTACGTAACCGCGGATGATAAGGTGTATCAGAACACAAGAAGATTTGCGCTTAGCCACAGCAATCCTTTCTATTATGAAGGCAAAGCGGCAAAAGGAATCGGTAGCCCGCACACGCCTCCAGGCTACATTTGGCATATGGCGCTGTCCATGCAAGGTTTGACGGCAACGACGAACGAAGAGAAGCTTGCGATGATCGATATGCTGGAAGCAACCGATGCGGATACCGGCTTCATGCATGAAGGATTCCATTCCGACGATCCGACGATCTTCACTCGAAAATGGTTCGCTTGGTCGAACAGCCTGTTCTCGCAGTTGGTGTACAAAGCGATGAAGGACGGTCTTCTATGATGAGCCGATTCATCCTATTCGCCGATCCGGCGTTCCCGATCAGCGGTGCAATGGATGCGGCACAGGCGGCTGCGGCATTGACGGCAATGAAGGAGATCGGAACGGCAGTAGACGCAGAAGGTCTTGGCGCCGCGCTTCGCGCGGCTGAAGGCGGATGCTTCATTAATATGCACGCGCCGTACTTCCCGAAGGCGGCGTGGGCGGATATCGCCGACTTCTTGCAGCGTGGAGGCAGCCTGCTTAGCATTGGGGGCGCGCCTTTCAAGCATCCCGTTCGCCAAGAAAACGACGAGTGGATCGTAGAAGCGGAGCAAACCGCCTATCATCAGCAGCTTCATATCCATGAAGCACTGAGGGTAGACGGCGGACGCGCGACAACGCTTGAAGCGCTGGCCGATATTCCGTTATTCGAAGGCAGCGAGGTTTTACTGCCGATTCACGATACGTGGAATCTGGTTCCGCATGTTACGAAGAGCAGCGACCTGCCGCATCAGATGGGCTCGTCGGGTCCGATGGACACGCGCGTCTATCCGCTGTTGAAAGGCATTAGCGCGGAAGGCCGCGAAGTATCGGCTCCGGCTGTGCTTTGGGAGCATGTCGGCGGTCCGTTCAAGGGCGGCCGCTGGCTGTTCGTCGGCCAGCCGCTTACGGCCGACTTCTGGTCTGCCGGCGGCGCGGAGCATGTGGCGAGCTGGGCGGCATTCGCCGCTCGCGGCGTAACAGAACTGTGGTTGAAGCCGAATTATGCTTCTTATGAAACTGGCGACCGCGCGCAGCTGACGCTGCAGACGCAGCGGCTAAGCCGCTGCGTTGCTGGCGAAGACCGTCCGGCAACAACTTGGAGCTTCCACCTGACCGTCCAACGTGAAGGCGAAGCAGTAGTTCTATGGACAAAAACATGGCAAGAGGAAGTGACGGACTGGCACAATATCGTCCGTATTCCGCTGCCTTTTGATATCGAAAGCGGCTTCTATCGCGTTACTTGCCGCGTCGAAGCGCCGAGCGGAGAAGTTCGCGTGCTGAAGCAAGGCTTCTGGGGCAGGGACGACGAGCTGCTGAAGCAAGGGGAACCGATTCAAGCGGGACGCGACTTCTTCGTGAAGAACGGCAAAACGATGCCGGTCGTCGGCATGACGTACATGACGAGCGACGTTGCGCGTAAATTCTTGTTCCTGCCGAATGCGGCGGTCTGGGACCGCGATATGGCTCAAATGAAAAAAGCCGGCATCAACTGGATTCGCACGGGCATATGGACTGCCTACCGCAATATTATGCAGGTTGACGGTCATGCGTCGGAGGAAGTGCTGCGGGCGATCGATGCTTTCGTTCTGACGGCGAAACGTCATGATCTGCAACTGACGTTTACCTTCTTCTCGTTCACGCCGGAGCCTTGGGAAGGACTCAATCCTTACCTTGATCCGCGCAGCGTGGAAGCGCAGAAGCGGTTCATCCGCTCGATCGTCTCCAGGCATCGCGAGACAACGAATATCGACTGGGATCTAATCAACGAGCCGTCCATGTTCGATCCTGCTCAGATTTTCTCCGACSGACCGAGATCATGCCGCGATCCGTTCGAGCAGGCCGCATTCGCGGAATGGCTGGAGAAGCGTCACGGCTCAATCGATGTGCTGAGAGAGCACTGGAATTTGACGGCTCTGCAATTGCCTGACTTTGCGTCCGCTAAGCCTCCCGAGGCCGAGGAGATCAACTTCAGCATTCAGGACATTCATTCGGCGAAAAAAGGGACGCGTTGGCTCGACTACGTGCTGTTCTCGATGGACATGCACAATAGATGGGCATCGGAGCTGACAGCCGCTATCAAGGAGCTCTGTCCGAACCATCTTGTAACGGTCGGACAGGACGAGGCGCTTGGCGCTCAGCGGCCTTCGCCGTTCTTCTATGCGGAAGCGGTCGATTATACGACCGTCCACTCGTGGTGGTTCAATGATTATCTGCTATGGGACGGCATTTTCGCGAAGACGGCGCATAAGCCGAATGTCATTCAGGAAACGGGCATTATGTACGTGGAGACGCCGGACGGCAGGGCGAAGCGTTCGGAGGAGGAGCTTCGCGGCTTCCTGGAGCGTAAGTACGCATACGCCTTTGCAACGGGCGGTGCTGGCGCAATCCAATGGATTTGGAATACAAACTTCTACATGGATAACGCGAACGAATCGCAGATCGGCGCGCTTCGCGCGGATGGAACGGAGAAGCCGGAAGCCGACGTATCGTACGATTTCGGCGCTTTCATAAGCGAGATCGGCCATCTGCTCGGAGATCGGGAGCTGGAAGATATTGCGGTCGTATTCCCGTATTCGAATGACTTCTCGAATCGCAAGCTCGCTTTTGACGGGACGACACGCCTCACTCGGGCAATGTCTTACGAGCTGAACCTTCCGTTCCGAGGCGTATCGGAGTATCATCTGAACGATCTGATGGCGCAGCCTGCGAAGCTGATCGTGCTGCCAAGCGCGCATAACGTGGACAGCGAGGCGCTCCGCCAGCTATTCGCCGTAGCAGAGCAAACCGGAGCTACGTTGCTTGCAACAGGTCCGCTTAGCTTGGACGCTTACTGGCATGTGACCGGACGCGTTGAAGATAAGCTGGGCGCAACGGACGTTCGCAACGTTCAGCGAGAGGAGAGACTCGTACTTGCCGGCGAAGCATTACCGGTATCGTTCGGCCATCGCCGCATCGCGGAGATCGCGAAGGAAGTGCCCGTTGATGGCGCTGCGGAACAGCGGAATAACGTAGCTGGCGGTTATGAATTGTTTGAAATGCCGCTTGGCAAAGGGAAATTCCTCTGGAGCTCGCTTCCGGTCGAGCTGAACGATCGGATCGAGCCGCTTGTGAAGCTGTACCGTTACGCCGCTGACACGGCTGGCGCTAAGGGCGGCCTCGAATGGCTGTCCGGCGGCGATCTGCCTGGCGTATATGGGCGGAAGCTGAGCTACGAGAGCGGATATTTATATGTGTTTGTATCGGAGTATGCTTGGGACGCCGATATCGCCGTGAAGGATGAGAGCACTGGCGTATCCTATGCGTTCAAGCTGGAGAAAGAGCGCAGCGTGTTATTTTTCGCGGATCGCGAGGGACGGCTGCTGTCGGTCTATCGTCCGAACGAGGTAAACGTGGTAGTCACCGAATAGGGATGACTGTAAATGCATATATGAGCTATCAAAAAGAGAATAAAGCGGGAGCCGGCAGGCTCCTAACGGTGGAGGCGATTAACATCATGGCAAAGAAACGCACGGCGCATATTATCTCCCATACGCATTGGGATCGGGAATGGTATTTGCCTTACGAGAAACATCACGTCCGCCTTGTCGAGCTGGTGGATGCGCTGCTGGATAAGCTTGAAGAAGATCCGGCGTACAAAAGCTTCTATATGGATGGACAAACGATCATTCTGGAAGATTATTTGCAGGTCCGTCCCGAACGTCGCGAGCGGCTCGAAAAATACATTCAAGAAGGCCGCATTATCATCGGACCTTGGTATATTTTGCAGGACGCGTTCCTTACGAGCAGCGAAGCGAACGTGCGGAATATGCAGATCGGGCATCAGGACGCGCTTCAATACGGCACGCCGTCCAAAATCGGCTATTTCCCCGATACGTTCGGCTTAACGGGGCAGACGCCTCAATTAATGCTGCAAGCCGGCATTACGAATGCGTTCTTCGGGCGCGGCGTGAAACCGACGGGCTTCAATAACACGGTATCCGACGGCGGCTACGAGTCGTCGTTCTCCGAGCTGCTATGGGAAGGGCCGGACGGCTCCAAGGTGCTCGGCATCCTGTTCGCGAACTGGTATTCCAACGGCAATGAGGTACCGGTCGATAAGCAAGAGGCAGCCGATTACTGGGAGCGGAAGCTGGCTGACGCCGAGAAGTACGCATCCACCAACCAATTGCTGTACATGAACGGCTGTGATCACCAGCCGATTCAGCTTGATCTGCCTGAGGCGCTGGAGACGGCGCGTCAGTTATACCCGGACACGGAGTTTATCCATTCGACGTTCGAAGATTATTTAGTCGCCGTTAATCAATCGATGGATCAAGCGCTGTCCTCGGTTAAGGGTGAGCTGAGAAGCCAGCGGACAGACGGCTGGGGTACGCTCGTCAACACGGCGTCGGCCCGTGTCTATCTGAAGCAGATGAATCAGCTCGGACAAGCGATGCTGGAGAAGGTTGCCGAGCCTCTGGCGGCATTAGCCAAGCTTACCGGACAAGCCTATCCGCATCATTTGTTCACCTATGCATGGAAAACATTAATGCAGAACCATCCGCATGACAGCATCTGCGGATGCAGCGTCGATGAGGTTCACCGCGAAATGGTTACCCGCTTTGACAAAAGCCGCCATGTCGCTGAATCGATCATCGACAGCAGCAAAGCGGCGCTATCTGATGCGATTGATACAACGGGCTTCGGCCAACACGGCAAAGACGCGCTGCCCGTCGTCGTATTCAATACGACGGGCTGGGAGCGTTCGGGCGTGCTGACCGTAGAGCTCGACGCGCTGCGTCTTTACTTCCGCGACGGCTATACCCTAGAGGAAGCCGCACGAATCGTGAAGGAGACCGATCTATCTGGTCGCGTACTCATCGATGCTGAGGGAACGGAAACGGCATATACCATGGAGGATCTAGGGCTGCAATTCGGCTACGATCTGCCGGACGATAAGTTCCGCCAGCCGTACATGTGCCGCAGGGTGAAGCTGACGTTCGAGGCTGGTCAAGTGCCGGCGCTCGGCTGGAAGACGTACGCTTTGGTCAAAACCGACGCAACAGCGCCGACGAATGAAGCTAACCGCGCCTCCATGGTGACGGGAGTTGCTTCGATGGAAAATGACCGTCTATCGGTCACGATTGCGGAAGACGGTACTTACACGCTGACGGATAAAGCGAGCGGCACCAAGTACCGCGATCTCGGCGTATATGAGAACACGGGCGACATCGGCAACGAGTATATGTACAAGCAGCCGAATGGAGAAGCCGCGCTTACGACGAAAGACTTGAAGGCGAGCATCCGTCTGATCGAGGATACGCCGTTCCGCGCTTCCTTCGAAATTACGCATGACTGGCAGCTGCCGGCATCGGCGGAGAGCAAGCTGGATGAGGAGCAGCGCGAGCTGATCTACTATCCTGAACGCAAGTCGGGCCGCTCGAATGAGATGGTGACGATGACGATTCGTACGGTGCTGTCCTTGGAGCACAGCGGCAAAGGGCTGAACGTCAAAGCTACTTTTAATAATCAAGCGAAGGATCACCGCCTCCGGGCATTGTTCCCTACCGATCTGGCTGCGAGCACGCACCGGGTAGATTCGATGTTCGAAATCGCCGAGCGCGGCAACGAACCTGCGCCGGAGTGGAGCAATCCAAGCAACGCCCAGCATCAGCAAGCATTCGTCGACGTAAGCGGCGTCGATGCGGGATTGACCGTTGCGAACCTCGGGTTGAACGAGTACGAGGTGCTGAGGGACGGTCGCAACACGATCGCGGTTACGCTGCTGCGGGCAGTAGGAGAGCTTGGCGACTGGGGTTACTTCCCTACGCCGGAGGCGCAATGCCTAGGCGAGAGCACGGTAGAGCTTTGCTTAATACCGCACGGCGGCAATGGAATGAACGGCGGCGCTTACGCAGCTGCTTACCAGTTCCAAGTACCATGGACATCCAGCCAGACGGGCGTACACGAAGGCGCGGTTGCGCCGGCGCATGCGCCAATCCGCTGGGAAGCAGGCAGCGGGCTCGCCTTCTCTTCCATGAAGCTGAAGCCGGGCAGCGACGATGTCATGCTGCGCTGGTTCAACATGGGTGCGAACGAGACGGCGTTGTCTCTTCATAACGCTAGCTCGCCATACAGCAGCGACATCTTGGAAACACAAGGTGCCGCGCTTGAAGCGAATGGCTCCGGCCAGCCGTCGTTGAAGGTTCAACCATACCAGATCGTGACGATCGGAATGGCTGCTAACGCAAAATAATAGACTCAATTCTACAAACTTCCCGAACATTCTTCATGATTCGGGAAGTTTTTTTCGTCTTATGAGTCATTTTTGAGGTATAATGGGGATTGTGTGAACAAAATCAAAGCAAATTTGCTGTTTTTACAAATAATAAATAGATAATCTATTGACGTCCAATAGAATATCCGATAGGATTACTTGTATTAATACAATCATTTGTAGATACAAGGGGAGAAAACAAAATGAACAACAAGAAACTTCGTTCTATGCTTGGTCTGATGCTGGCCGTCGTTATCGTAGCAACGGGCTGCGGACAAGCGAAGAACAACAACGCAAACGAAGCAGCAGGCGGCAATAACCAGTCTGCTAATGTAGAGAAGGTAGACGTTCCAGCGGCATTGGCCGATAAAGGCGATATAAAACTGAAAGTAATCCGCAAGATCGGCGGAGACGATCATACCGCACAATTCCTTGCTGGCGCAAAGCAAGAGGGCGAAGCGCTTGGATTCAGCGTCGACACGTTCTCGGCGAACGGCGACACGGTGAAGTTCCTTGACGCGCTTGACCAAGCGGCGAACAGCGACGTAGACGGCGTAGTCGTCTCGCACGGCGATGACCCTGCTACAGTGAATGCTGTACAGAAGCTAAGAGATAAAGGCATCGAAGTTGTTGCTTTCGATTCCGTGGGAGAACTGTCTGGCGTATCCGGCGTTACGCTTACTTCGCAAGACGACGAAGCGCTCGCGCAATTCGCCCTAGACAATCTCGTGAAAGAGCAAGGCGAGGATGCAAAGATCGTATACCTTTGGGTAGACGGTTTCCCTCCAATGGTTCGCCGCAACAAGGTATACACGGATACGCTTGCCAAATACCCGAACATCAAGGAAGTTGACCGTTTCGGCGTTGCGAATGAGAACACATCGGTTGATACGCAAAACGCGGTAGCGGCAATGCTGACGAAATACCCGAAAGGCGAGATCGACGCGATCTTCGCAACATGGGATGCTTTCGCAATCGGTGCAGCTAGAGCGCTGATCGAAGCGGGACGCACGGAAATCAAGATTTACGGCATCGACGTATCGAACGCCGACCTGCAAATTATGCAAGAAGAGAACAGCCCTTGGGCATCCACTGCTGCGGTTGATCCGAAGATGATCGGCGCGGTGAACGTAAGATTGCTTGCGAAGAAGCTGGCTGGCGAAGAAACGCCTGCATCGTACAACTTGGAAGCGGCGTTGATTGACCAAGAAACATTGAAGACGTCGGCTAACCCTGTCAACATGGTTACGCTTGCCGAAATCATTCCTGGCTGGGGAACGACGGATGCTTTTGAAGAGGATTGGATCAAATCGTTGAAAGCCGCAAACGGCAAATAGACGAAAGCAGCCATATCGAATAATGGTACAGCTAGCACTAGCTGCATGAAGCTTAAGGAAAGCGCCCTTGTCCATCCGGATGGGGGCGCTCTATCCTGTTTGGAGAGGAAGGTAGGGCGGTTGACAGAGCGACAAGCAAGCAAGCTTGAAATGAAACGGATCTCGATTGAGTTTCCCGGCGTAAAAGCGTTAACCGACGTTGACTTTCACACGTTGGCTGGACGGGCTCATGCCTTAATCGGCGCGAACGGGGCGGGCAAATCAACGCTGATGAAGGTGCTCTCGGGCGCGTACAATCACTACACGGGCGATATATGGCTGGACGGTAAGCAAGCGGCTATTCGGTCGCCGAAGGACGCGAAGGATAACGGCATTCAGATCGTCTATCAGGAAGTAGACACTGTCTTAATTCCCAACTTGACCGTCGGCGAAAATATTATGATGGAACAAACCGTCCATAACATGAAGGGACGGCATCTCATTGGCTGGAAGCAGCTTCACCGCTCGGCTCAGGCTGTGCTAGACCGCCTGAATGTGAAGGTGCCGACACGCAAGCTTGTCCAAGAGCTGACGCTTGCGGAGAAGCAGATGGTTTTGATCGCCCGGGCGGTGTCGATGGAATGCCGCTTCCTCGTATTGGACGAGCCGACCGCTCCGCTTAGCCATAGCGAGACGGAGCAGCTGTTCCGCTTAGTGCGACAGCTTAAGTCGGAAGGCGTAGGCATTATCTTCATCTCCCACCGTCTGCCGGAGCTGTATGAAATATGCGACGACATCACGATCATGCGTGACGGGAAGCTTGTCATAAGAGACGAAATCAAGCGGCTCAGCCAGCAGCAAGTGGTTGAGCATATGTTAGGGGCGAAGCTGGACGGACAATTCCCGAAGTCGGAAAGGACGATAGGGGAGAAGTGGTTCGAGGCGAAGTCGGTCAGCGATACGGACAAGGTGAAGAACGTCGAGCTATTCATTCGCAAAGGCGAGATCGTCGGCCTCGCGGGTCTCGTCGGCGCGGGCAAGACGGAGCTTTGCCGCGCCTTGTTCGGAGCGTCATCGACATCGACAGGCGATACCTATCTGCAAGGGCGCAAGCTGCGGATTCGTTCGCCGCATGAAGCGGTGAAGCACGGTCTGGCGCTCGTACCTGAGGAGCGTCGGCGTGAAGGCGTCTTCGTCGATGAGTCGGTGTCCGACAACATTTCGGCATCGGTTCTGTCAAGGTTCACCAAATGGGGCTCGTGGCTGAGCGCGGCGAAGGAGAAGAAAGCCGCGACGGCGATCATTGCCGATCTTGGCATTAAGACGCCAAGCGGAGCGGCGAAGGTTCGCAATCTGTCGGGCGGCAATCAGCAGAAGGTCGCCATCGGCAAATGGCTGCTCGTCGACGCTGACGTCTACATTTTCGACGAGCCGACCAAAGGCGTGGATGTAGGCGCGAAGCGCGACATCTACGAGCTGGTAGCCGAGCTGGCTAGCCGCGGCAAATGCATACTATACGCCTCCAGCGAAATGTCCGAGATGATGGGCATCACCGACCGCATGTACGTCATGTATGACGGAGGCGTCATTAAAGAGCTGGAGACGAAGCATACGAATGAGGAAGAGATTTTGCTATACAGCACTGGAGGCTTGTTGACATGAAGGCTGCCGAAGCGAATGCCGATCGGAGCGCGAAAGGGTTTCATTTCTTTGACTTTCTCTATAAATACGGGACGTTAATTACGATCCTGCTGCTCATTGCCGTGTTCGGCACAATGACGGACAACTTCTTGAACGGCGCTAATATTATTAATATTTTGCGTTCGATTGCTATTGTAACGATTATCGCAACTGGACTTACGGTATCGCTGTCGGTCGGGGGCTTCGACTTATCGGTCGGCTCGACGGCTTCGGTCGCCAATGCGCTCGTCATCTCCATGTTCGTCTGGCATGGACAGAACATCGGCGTCGGCATCGCGATCACGATTGCCTTCTGTCTCGTTATCGGCCTCATTAATGCGTTTCTTGTCATCAACTTCAAGATTCAAGACATGCTGATGACGCTCGCGACGATGTTCGTCTTCCAGGGCGTGGCGCTGACGTACACCAGAGGTGCGACGATCTCGCAAAATATGATTATGCCAAACGGCGATTTTGCCACGGGCGTCATTCCCGATTCCTTCGGCAAATTAGGGGAAGTGCCGTGGATCATCATTATTATGCTGCTTGTAGTCATCGTCGTACATCTATTCCTGACGTATACGAAGCATGGCCGTTATATGTATATGATCGGCGGCAACCCGGAAGCGGCTAAGCTGTCAGGCATCGCGGTGGGCAAGTACCGCTTGATCGCTTATCTCGTATCGGCGCTGTTCGCGGCAGTCGGCGGAATCATACTCGGCGCGCGCGTCATGAATGCAGAGGTTAATTCGGGCGGCTCGTACTTAATGGACGCGGTTGCGGCGGCGTTCATCGGCTACTCCGTATTCGGAGCCGGCAAACCTAACGCGTTCGGCACGTTCGCGGGCGCGGTGCTTATCGGCATATTGTCCAATGGACTAGTTATGCTTTCCGTTCCCTATTATGCGATGGATATTGTGAAAGGCTCCGTTCTGGCACTTGCGCTAGCGATAACGTATTACAAGCGAAAGCACTAGCTGCGCGGGCAAGATGGGCCCTGAAAATGAAGCGGTTCCGACAGTCTGAACAAAGACTGCGGACCGCTTTTTTTCTTGCCGAAACGATGCATCCAACAGCGACCTTTTATGATATATTTAGGTCAAATAGGTATAGGGCTGGGGGAAGTCATGGTCGCTCAATTCAAAGATTTTATTCTTAATATTTTTCTTATTTTTTCCCCGCTCGTGTTTTATCCGTATATTTTCAGGGTAAGGGGCAAATTGCTGCTCTATCGGTTTCTTCTCTATATTCTTTTTGCGATTGCGCTCATTACGACGATGTCCTTTCCTATCCATATCCACGGCCTTACATACGATTTTCGCTCTATTCCTTTAGCAATTGGCTCGTTATACGGCGGGATCCCCGTCGCGTTGTTGTTATATGCGACATTGCTGATCTTTCGGTATTTGTTAGGCAATCCGAACGAGCTGATCTATGCGTGCGCTCTGTTGCCAACTCTGATTATCGTCTATGGTCTTAACAAGCGCTATCATACACTCAAGCTGCCGCAAAAGATCATGGCTGCCATTTTTTTATGCACTTCCATTAAACTTATTGCCTTCTCTCTATACCTCTCGATGATCGGAAGCCTCGATTTGCTTTACAAAAAGCCGATAGAGACATTGGAAACCTATCTGCTGCAAGGCGTCATTATCGGAATCGGCATTTATTTAATCGAGATTCTCGGCAAATATTTTTACATGCAGGAAGAGGTTATTCGCAGCGAGAAAATGAAGATCGTCGGCGACATGGCTGCTTCCGTCKCTCACGAGATTCGCAACCCGCTCACGACCGTCAGAGGGTTCATCGAGCTGCTCGGAACGGCGAACTTAAGTCAGCAGAAGAAAGAGTTTTACAAAAAGATCAGTCTGGAAGAATTAGATCGAGCGCAGCTAATCATCACCGATTACTTGACGCTGGCCAAGCCCGATCCCGAGACGGTCGAAAATATCGACTTGAATGAAGAGGTTCATTATTTATCGAACGTGCTGCTCACTTATGCGAACTATAACAACATTCAGATTAAAGAGTACGTAGCGGACGAACAGCCGCTCTTTGTTGCTGGGGATCGATACAAGTTCCGCCAAGCGATGATCAACATCGGCAAAAACGCGATCGAGGCGATGCCGGGCGGCGGACTGCTCGAGATCAGATCGGAAAAATATCAAGATCAATTGCTTATTAGCATTAACGATACCGGCTGCGGCATGACACAGGAACAAATCCGGAGGCTCGGCACGCCTTATTATTCGACGAAGGAGAAAGGGACGGGCCTTGGGACGATGGTGTCGTTCGGCATCATTAAGAAGATGAATGGCAAGATCGACATACAGAGCAGGATAGGAGCTGGAACCTCGTTTCAGTTCAGCTTCGCTAGAGACGTAAAGATGAATGAAACAGGCGGTAAGAAAGCCAGCGTGGTGTGAGAAGATTAGTAAAAGGGTTATCCGACGGGGGGCAATGCCCAATCAATCGGATAACCCTTATTTTTATGGAATAGCCTTAATCGGCAAAATCATGCCGCAGCGTGAAGAGGTCGTGCAGCGCATCGGTCGATAGCTCGGTAATCCAGCCTTCGGAGCTTGTGATGATCGTGTCGCTAAGCTGCTGCTTGCTCTCGAGCATCTCATCGATTCGCTCCTCGAGCGTACCGAGCGAGATGAACTTATGCACCTGCACATCCCGGGTCTGGCCCATCCGGTATGCGCGGTCGGTTGCTTGGTTCTCGACGGCCGGATTCCACCAGCGGTCGAAGTGGAAGACATGATTCGCCGCTGTCAGATTAAGGCCGACGCCTCCAGCCTTGATCGACAGAATGAATACGTTCGGCTGCTCCTCGGGGGGCAGCGTCTGCGATTGGAATTGCTCGATCATTCGGTCGCGCGCGGACTTGGACGTGCTGCCGTTCAAGTACAGCACCGGCTCCTGCAGCTCATGCCGGAGCACCTGCTGCAACATCTGTCCCATGCCGACATATTGCGTGAAGATGAGGCAGCGCTCGCCTTCGTCGCGCAGCTCGCGAACCATCGCGAGCAGGCGCTCCAACTTGGAGGAGCGGCTGATGAGCGCTTCCGTATCAAGCGGAGCATCGGCAGCGGCTTCGCCAATTGCTGCCGCCGTCCTCTCCTTCGTCAGCAGCAGCGGGTGATCGCATAGCTGCTTGAGCTGGGTGAGCGCGGCAAGAATCGCGCCTTTCCGCTCGATGCCCTCGAGCTTCTGCATGCGGTCCATGAGCTGATTCACGCTCTGGTCATAGAGCGCGCCTTGCTCGGCCGTGAGATGAATGTACGTCTTCATCTCATTCTTATCCGGCAAGTCGAGCTGGATCGCGGGATCCTTTTTCTTGCGGCGCAGCATGAACGGCTTAACGAGCTTCTGCAGGTCAGCCATCCGTTTCTCGTCGCGCTCGGTTTCGATCGCCTTGACGAACCGCTGCTGGAAGCCGGCCGCGCTGCCGAGGAAGCCGGGATTGATGAAGTCGTAGATCGACCATAACTCGCTTAGCCGGTTCTCGATCGGCGTTCCTGTAAGGGCGATGCGATGCTTAGCCTTCATGCCGCGAACGGCCGACGACTGCTTCGTCTGAGCGTTCTTAATGTTCTGGGCTTCGTCAAGACAGATTGCAGCCCAGTTAATGGACTGCAGCAGCTCTTGATCAAGCGTGGCCGTCGCATAGGAGGTCAGCACGATATCGGCTTGCTGGGTCTGCGCAAGGAAAGCGTCGCCGCTGTTGCGCCTGCTGCCGTAGTGGAGCGTGACGCTGAGCGATGGGGCGAAGCGCGTAATTTCTTTCTGCCAGTTGCCGAGTACGGACGTTGGGCAGATGATAAGAGCTGGGGGAGCGCCGTCTTGAAGCGCTCCCGTTTCCTTCATATGCAGCAAGTACGCGATCAGCTGTACCGTCTTGCCCAGGCCCATGTCGTCGGCGAGACAGGCGCCGAGACCGAAGCGTCTCAGGAAGGAAAGCCATGCGTAGCCTTCCCGCTGATAGGTTCGCAGCTCGGCGCGCAGCCCCGCCGGCGGCTCAAGGGGCGGCAGCTCGGATTGCGAGCCGAGCTGGCCGATCAGCTTAACGAGATGCTCGTTAAGCTCGACCTCGAGTTGGATGCGAGCCGCGTTGTCCGCCGCTGCAGCCGCCTCTTCTTCAGGGCTGCTCGCGCCGCCGTTTCCGAGCAGATGCAGCTGCAGTACGTCCTGGAAGGACAGTCCTTCCGTCCGATCCACGCTGGCCATCAGCTTGCGAATTTGCGACAGCAGGGCAGGGTCAAGCGAGATCCATTGCCCGCGGAAGCGAACGAGACGTTCGTTACGAGCGACGAGGGCGGCGAACTCTTCCTCGGTGAGATCTGCTTCGCCGATCGCGATTCGCCAGTCGAAGTCGACGAGGGAATCGAGGCCGAACAACGAGCGGTTCGTTGCTCGGCCCGCGCTGTCTTTCACTTTGGCGCGCAGCCGCGGCTTCTTCTTGCTCGCCGCCTCCCACCAGGCGGGAAGCAGCACTTGCCAGCCGGCTTCGAGCAGACGCTTGCTGTCCGTCGTTAGAAACTGCCACGCGGCTTCGTCCGATAGCGGAGCGCTAAGCAGATCATCGTTGCGGGCGCCTTCACCCGCCAGTTGCGCAGCCGGCAGACAAGCGCGAAGATGCTCCAGCCAGCCAGCCGAGCGTTCTTGCACGAAGCCTGTCCATGACGCCGGCCAAGAGCCTAACGCGCTGCCGCTGGCTGCCAGCCGGATTGGCGTAATCGCCGCAGCGTCCAGCTTGTCCTGCAGCACAAGCCGCAGCCGCCAGTCTAGCTCCTCCTCGCCCGGCTCAAGCAATTGCAGAAGCGGCCGGAACGGCGCCGAATCGGCTCTCCAGCCGACCGCAATGAGCCAAGCCTGCTCGTCCATCCCGGCAGCCGCCGAGCGATCTTCCGCGAATAAGAGCGGAAATTCCCGGTGCAGATCGGCTTGCTCGGCTTCGGTAGAATAGAAGCGACCAAATACGGCGGCCGAGAATGACGCTCGAAGCCCTTCCGTAAGGGTATCCTCCGCTAGCTCATCCTGATCCTCATACTCCTGCGATTGATCCATTATCCTTTGCGCGTCTGTATTGTCCCACGACCATTCCAGCTTGCCTTCATGGAAGGCAGGGAGACTCGGAATATATTGTTTTTGCTCCAGACATGCCGACAGCACTGGCGTCAGCCGAACGAGCGCGGGGCCATGTCCGGCCCATTCCCATTCAATCGAAGAGAGGAGCTCCAGCTCGGCGAAGAACGGAAGCACCTGCTCGGCAGGCAGCAGAATGAGCTCTGTATGCTGTACCTGCATGACTTCTAGCTCTGTTCCATAGAAGGACGGTTCATGCCAGGCAAATAAGCGGTGCTTTAGTGCCAAGCCGCTCATAGCGGTGTTGCGATTCGCTCTATGTCCATATAAGAGGGCGTCGCCTTGTGTCGTTATTGTAACGGTAACCTTAATCATGTCTACTTGGATGCTCATGTTCATGTTCGCACTCATGGTATCAGCTTTCCTTTCCTCAATTCCTCTGATAAGGCGCGCAGCCTGCTATGCCGATCAAGGAATGAGTTCAAGAACAGCTCCCATCTGTCCTCTCGTTTCAGCTTCTTATATAGCTTGGCGAGCCTCTTAAGCAGCTTGACCGCCTGCTTGTAATCGGCTCTGTTCTTGAGCAGAACGTACCGCTCAACGGCTTGGTGGTAAAAGGGGAGCAGCAGCTTCGGATCGTTGCGCTCAATATCCGCGAATTCCGAGACGCGATAATCGAGCGGTTCCCTGCCCGAGCTCATCTGAAAGTCCATCCACTCGCGCAGCTTGCCGTAATTGAGCAGCTTGTCCTCATAAGCTTCCTGACTGGCTGGCAGTCGCTGCTTCAGCGTATGCCACATGAGCGGCTCGGCGTCTGGACGATGAAGAAGTGCCTCGTCCCATAGATGCGAATACAATTGCTCGGCATGGGTGACTAAGCCTACGATGTTCGAACCGAACCATGACAGCCATTGGATCAAGCGGTCCCAATGTTCATCCTTGATTAGCGCATGCAGGAATCGGAAAAGATCATCGGAACTGCCATCGGACCGTTTGATCGTGCCCAGCAGTTCCCAAGCTTTCTCGTCCTCGGATAGGCTGAACGACATCCAGCTTCGCGCAATCAGCCACGGATATTGGCGGAGTTCGCTTCCCAGCGCTTCGGAAGCAGCCGCCAGCTCCCGAAGCTCATCCTCATAAAGCGCCGTGCCGTTCATATTGGGTGTAAGCCACTCCGTCCACAGTTGGAAGTAGAAGCTGACCGCAGCTTGCTGAATGCGTGATTGGACGAGCATGGCGCGGCGAATAATAGCGAGAGTTTCCTTGACGCGATCCCATTGCTCAGGTTCGGCTTGGATGGGAAGATTCGAATCCAATACGCCCATTATTTCTTTTTCTAGATCGATAGCGGCTGAATTCGTGAAGAAACCCATATAGAAGTGGCCCGGCATGGAGGAGTTCGCTATCGGCTTCGTCAGCGCTTGAAGAACGAAGAGCCGGGCGTTCAGACCAAGAAGCTGCTCCAGTACGGGCGAGAGCGGGGGCTTGTGAGCCATAATGGCCTTCAGTGAATCCTGCACATATTGTCCGTTCCGCGTCTTCTCCTCGAGTCCTGCCGTGCAGAGGGCGAACCATTCCTGCCACTGGGCGATCGTCATCTGTGCAAGCATGCTGCCCTTGCCGGTCAGTTCTGCTGCCGATAAGACGGCTGGCTTATTAGCAACGGGCTGCTGTTTGCGTACGGATGCTGCGAATGTAGTTGCGGATCGCGGCGAAGGCTGGCTGAAAACATGCTGTCCAGCGTTCACAAGCATCTCGACGGATCGGTTCTGCAGTCTGGCGTACTCGAGCAGAATCGCGAATTGATGCTTGCAGTTGCCGCCTACCGGACACGAGCAGTTGCTCAGTGTGAAAAAATCGAGGTTAATCTCGACCTTATAATTGTCGTTCCCCTCGACGATTCCCTCTATTTGCTGCGGCGCGCTCATCGCGATATGAAGCACCCGCCCCTGTCTGTAATAAGCATACCCGCGCTTAATGGTCCCATCGTCGAAGCTGTCGCTTACGTCTTGAACAAGCATATTCCATTGATTGTTATCTATCCTATACAAGTTATCCATGTTCGAATAATCTCCCATTTGTTTCACTATGAAAAATCTTAGGCCGCCAAAGAACAGTGTCTTTCGGCTACTCTAGATTATATCACTWAACGCAAAAAAATGGCGGCACAGGAGGGAGAGCCTGCACAACCATTTCATCCTAGTTTGTTAGCCTTTGAAGGTTGCTTTGGTAAGCTCCTGTTGGGTGAAGCGCTGAGCGGCGACGAGCTGGCCGTCTGCGTCTTTGCCCCAAGCGGAGACGAGCACGCTCTTGTGGCTGGTGAAGATTTGCACCTCGTATTGCGCGATTGTTGCAACGTCGAGGATGACGAAGTTGGATTCGAATCTTCTTAATGTAAATGACTGATTACTCACGAGCCGCTTTCTTCCGTTCAATTGAAACAGCTTCACGCGTACCCTTACGTTATTGCAAGTACTGTTGTTGAGCGCCTTGACGAAGACGAAGCTCGACGCGCCCGGCGGCGTGAACGAATCGTCGACATTAACGGAGTTCTCGACGGGGCCAGTTGAATATTTAAACACAGCCATCTAATCTCACAACCTTTCAATAGATTCATATATTCTATGAAAAGGTTGCCAAACGGCTTGGACGATTCTACTCTATTAGCTGAAAATAGGCTGCCCTCCTATCGCGAGACTGCGTATCGGGAAGGATATTTCCGAATACGATTTGCTCGCTTTGGAAGAGAGACGCTGAGGCGGATATTTGCGGATAATAGCGAGCATATGCGGTTTTTCAATACCCGGTTATTCCGATATACTTAATCGAGACGAGACAGAATACGACTGCTGGAGGCTGATTTTACTTGACTTATTCGGATTTGTTGGGTCGTCGCAACGAGATTTTGAAGAAGCGCATCGAGAAGTTTGCCGTGAAGAGCAATAAGCGGGGCTTAAGCTCGCAAGAGAGCCATTTTTATCAGCATATCATTAAAGAATGGCATCAGAACGAGATGGAACTGAATACGGTAAGACGCCGTCAAATGTAGCAAGCAACATCATCGTTATTCGTTAGGAGCATCTTAGGATGCTCTATTTTTTTGCGCACATAAATATTTCCAAAATATGCTTATCGATGTATACTGATTGAGGATAAAAATGGAGCGGAAAGCGGTGGGGAAATGAACACGAACGAAATGTATATTATGGTTTTGGCGATTGCCGCATTGGTGCTTTGGAGGCGTACGAGGTCCTTCTACAAGCCGGTGCGCGGAGGTAAACGGTTATTGCTGCCGATGCTCTTCATGCTGCCGGGCATCACTTTGTTCATGAATGCGGACGTACATGCACCGATGTACGATTGGCTTATCGCAGTCGTTCTAGGCGTCGCGATGTCGCTGCCGCTCATATGGACGACGAACTATGAGGTTCGGGACGACAATCAAATCTATGCGAAAAAAAATATGGGATTTATTTTCGCCTTCCTCGCGATTCTTGTTATTCGATTTGCCCTAAGAGGGTACCTGGATATCGTTAATCCTTCGACGCTGGGCGCCTTGTTCATGCTCGTTGCGTTCTCCTACGTATTGCCTTGGCGCGTGGTCTCTTACATGAAATACCGCAAGGTCGCCGGGCTTCGAGCCTAGTTCCGAAACAAATGCAACTCGAGATACGTCTTATAGATGCATCAAGAAAAAGCGTTTCGAGAGAGGGGCAGTAGTTATGCGTTGGCTTCCTGCTGCAAGAAGCAGTCGGTGGTGGCTATGGGCGGGCATATCGTCGCTTACGGCAACCTTGCTGCTATGGCTTATACGGTTCGTCCTTATGGAGCAAGCCTTCACGGGAGTGTATGCTTTCCGGTTTCTGCTGTTAGGCACGGGCTTATCGTTTCTGTTCGGCTTCTTCGGATGGCTGGGCGCGCGTAAGCTGGCATTATGCTCGACTGCCGGACTCGCGGCGGGTCTAATCGGAATGGCCGTTTATTCTAGGGATATGACCGGCTGGGAGGATCTCATCAGTATCCTTGTGTTCATGGAGTTGATTGCAGCCGGATTCGCCGTTGGCCTTATTGTAGAGGTCATTTATCTCGTTATTAGAATTAGCAAAAAATAATACGAAGCAAGCGATATGCGCTCTCGGGCCATATCGCTTTTTTTTATTAATGACGCCATACAGGCGTCCATGCTTCGCTTAATAATTGAATGCCATGCGACATATCGCTGTCTGTTATGCCTCCGAAGCCCAGGTACAGCTTAGGCTTGTCGTTAAGTCCGGGTAGGTCCGGGCTTTGCAGACCGTAGACGCGAACTCCTGCGGCTGCCGCAAGCTCGATGAGCCGCTCGGGTCTGCAGCTCGCTTCCAGCGTCAGCTCAATATGCAGCCCGGCATGATCGCTTGTCACTTGCGCTTTGCCCGGCAAGCAGCGTTCGATGCATGCGATCAGCCATTCATGCTTCCTCCGATACACCTGCCTCATTTTGCGAATATGACGATACCAATGGCCTTTCTCCATGAACAGCTCCATCGCCCACTGATCGATTCGCGACGGGCATGTCAGAATATGCGTTAGATCGTTTAGCTTCTCCATAAGCTTCGGCGGGAGCACCATGTAGCTCATCCGCAGCGCGGGTGTGAACGACTTGGAGAATGTGCCTAAATAGATAACGGAATCATGGCAGTCCATCCCTTGCAAAGAAGGGATTGTTTTGCCGTAATAACGGAATTCGCCGTCATAATCGTCTTCGATGATATAACTGCCGCTTGCTTGTGCCCATTGCAGAAGCTGTTGCCGCGTTTTGTAGGGAAGAGGACTGCCCGCGGGACGATGCGACGGGGTCAGGTAGAGCGCCTGTAGCGTGCTGCGTTCCAATTGCTCGAAGGTCAATTCGTGATGGTCGCCTTCGCCTTGAATCGGAATGAGCTGTAATTGATTTTGTTCGAAAATGGTCCTCACCTGAGCAATGCCATACGCCTCTACGCCAACGGCCAATCCCTCTCCAAGCAGCCTTGACAGCACATGGATGCTGTTCGAAATGCCCGTGCCGACGACGATCTGTTCGGCCGTACAGACTGCTCCCCTCGAATTCGTCAAGTAGCGGGCAAGCTGCTCGCGCAAGCTGTATTCGCCTTTCGGATCTCCGTATTCGTGAATGAAGCGGCTATTTGCCGCAAGCGAATCGGCTAGGGCGGATCGCCACAGGCGGAGCGGGAAGGACTCGCCGTCGACGGTCAATAGGCTGAAGTCGATCACCGCGTCCTGCGGCTTTGCGTCTTGCTCGTATTGCTGTCTCGCAGGTTCACTATTCTGCGGAGATGAGCTCACGCGCGGGTGCTGTCCATAATGGTGATGGATCACATATAGGCCAGAACGAGGCTTACTCGCCGCGTAACCTTCCTCCAAGAGCATCTGATAGGCGGTCTCGACGGTCGTTTTGCTGACGCCTAATTGCTTGCATAATGTCCGCACCGAGGGAAGTTTTGTTCCGTTTTGTACGATGCCATCCTGAATAAGCGATTTGATACGCTTGTAAAGCTGTAAGTATAGCGCTCCTGTATCGTTCGGATGAAGCGTTATATCCATGGGGGTAAGTGCCTCCGCTTCAGTCAATCTGACCACTAAAAATAGTAGTTGACTGACACTTTGTTAGGGGTCAATTGTAGTATAGACTGTGATCTAAGCAATCGGCAATAGAGAAGGGTGAAGGGGGACAACGGCATGGAAAATGATGTACCGATGGAGGATACGTTTTCTAGATTGGAGAGGTTAGGCATCAAGCTGCCGCCCGCCAGCGAACCGGCAGCCAGTTATGCGAACTGCGTCTTGGAAGGCGGGCTGCTGTTCGTATCGGGCAAAGGACCAAGCAGCGGAGCAAGAGGGAAGCTGGGTATCCATTATACGACAGAGGAAGGCTACAAGTATGCGAGAGAGACGGCGATTGAAATATTGGCCGTCGTCCAGTCTTATCTCGGTTCATTGGACAAGGTGGCTCGCGTCGTGAAGGTGCAGGGCTTCATTAACGCAAGCGCGGAGTTCGAGGAGCATCATAAGGTGCTCGACGGCTTCTCCGATCTGATGGCCGAAGTGTTCGGGGATAGAGGCGTACATGCTCGCTCCGTATTCGGAGCGGTATCCTTGCGGGGCGGACTGCCCGTTATTATCGATTCCATATTCGCTGTGCGGGAGGAGGAACATTAAGATGCGGCTTGCTTTTATATTATTCGATGATATGACGACGCTTGACTTCAGCGGCTTCCATAATGCGGTGACTTGGCTAAAGAAACGCGGCATAGTGGAAAATATGACTTGGGATTATTGCGCGGCTGCGGAAGAGATTACGGATGATCGCGGCATGCGCGTAAAGGCCGATCTTGTTTTGCCGCATTTGGGCGATTACGATGTCGTGTTCATTCCTGGAGGAATGGGGACGAGGAGACTTGTTGGCGACGCTTCGTTCATCGAGTGGCTGCGGACGGCAGGAGGAGCCGAATATAAAGCGTCCGTTTGTACGGGAGCAGTTCTGCTTGGCGCTGCGGGCTTGCTCGCGGGGAAGCGGGCAACTACGAATCCGAACGCTATCGAACTGCTCGTTCCTTATTGCGACACTGCGGTGAAGGAGAGATATGTGCGGGATGACACGGTTTTTACAGGTGGAGGAATTACGGCATCCGTCGATTTGGGATTGTTTTTCATCGAATCGATCTGGGGCGAGGCTGTTGCGGCAGAGATTCAGCAAACGATGGATTATCCGTATTATAAACGCTTAACGTAAGCGTCATAGCAGGGAACAGGAGAAGGACTTGTCCAATTTGGCACAGTTCCTTCTTTTTTATTTGCGTAAAATAGAGAATAATGGAGGAATTTCGGTAATTTTGTAGAAAATTTTAACAGTACATACTGTTTACCGAATGGGAGAGGGCCACATGCTGCATAGAAAAAAAGACAAGAGTACCCATCCAATAAGAAATGAAGCTTATGAGAAGCTAGGCGAGGGATGGGGAGACAAGCGCTCCTTCAGCCCGTTGCAAGGCTCACTGCGGATTGCAGGCATATATTTTATAGTAGGGATCTTGTGGATCTTACTTACGGATCGGGCTGTATCGGCTATTACGGATGATGCGGATTGGCTCGCAAGTATTAATATGATTAAAGGGTGGTTCTTCATCCTCGTTACCGCGCTGCTCGTCTTCGGGCTTATATGGCGGACGCTCAAGCGCATCAAGAGGATGGAAGAGAAGCTGGAGCTTGCTTATCGCGAAATGGTGCAGGCCCACGATGAGCTGGAGTCCGCTTACGAGGAGATTACGGCGACCGAGGACGAGCTGCGGCAGCAATACGAATTCGTCATCGATAATCAGAAGAAGCTGAGGGAAAGCGAAGAGAAGATGCAGCATCTGGCCTACCACGATCTGTTGACAGGTCTGCCGAATAAGCTGGCGCTGTACGAGAACGTATCGAGTTCTTTCCTGGCGGGCAGGCCGGGCCAAGCAGCACTGCTGTTCGTCGATATAGACAACTTCAAATATATTAACGATACGATGGGGCATGGATTCGGCGATCGGCTCATCTTGAAGGCAAGCGAGCGTTTAAGGGCAATCGTCGGCCGTCAGGGTGACGTATACCGGTTCGGCGGTGATGAGTTCATTATCGTATGGCATTCACTAGAGGAGCAGGAGTATATTCATGTCGCGGCGGGCAGCGTTTTATCCTGCTTTAAAGAAGCGGTGGATGTGGAGAACACGATGATTCATATCAGCATTAGCGTAGGCGTCAGCTTATATCCGGATCATGGCAGCGATATGATGGAGCTGGTGAAGCGCGCGGACATTGCGATGTACAAAGCGAAGGAAGCGGGAAAGGACAACTATGTCGTCTTCGATCATCCGCTGAACGAGATGTTCGCCGAACGGATGATGATCGAGAAGCAGTTGTACAAGGCATTAGAGCAGGAAGAGTTCGAGCTGGTCTATCAGCCGCAGGTCGATTTGGCGTCGAACCGGATATCGGGGCTGGAGGCGCTGCTGCGTTGGAAGAGCCCGGAGCTCGGTTACGTATCGCCGCTTAAGTTCATTAACGTAGCCGAGGATTCCCATCTAATCGTGCCGATCGGCGAATGGGTGCTGGCGACCGCTTGCCGATTCCTGAACGAGCTTCATCGCAAAGGGTTCGCTGACCTGACGATGTCAGTCAACATATCCGTGCTGCAGCTGATGCAAAACGACTTTAACGAGATGGTGCTTCGTACGCTGGGACAGTCGGGACTTGTGCCGCATCATTTGGAGCTGGAGATTACGGAGTCGGTGCTGCTTGAATCGTATGATTACGTAAGCGTGAAGCTGAACGAGTTGAAACGCGAAAATATTAAGATCGCGCTGGACGACTTCGGCACCGGCTATTCCTCGTTGAGCCACCTGACTCATCTGCCGATCTCGACGCTGAAGATCGACAAGTCGTTCATCGATCTGATCGGGGCGGAGTCGAATCAAGCGACGCTTGTGGAACAAATTATTTTGATCGGCAAAAGAATGAGCATGTGCGTGATCGCCGAGGGCGTGGAGAATGAGAGACAGCTGGCTTACTTGCAGGAGAGGGGCTGCGACAAGGTGCAGGGCTACTTGTTCAGCAAGCCGTTATCGGCCGGCGAGCTGGAGCAGCTTCTGCTCGGTTGGAATTGATAATGGATAATAAGGGGAACCTTACTTGCACTGAACCTCGTGGTTCAGCGCTGGTGAGGTTTTTTTGAATTGCCTACACCTCCGATTGCGCATGGCAGCGAGTCCCATGTACCCTGTAAGTGCGTATGTGCTCCTACAGACGAGTAACGTATGTGACTTCAGTGTTGTAAGTGCATATGTGCCCTTACAGCAAACTTTGGCGCGTTGCGATCAGTCCCGAGTAGCCTGTAAGTGCGTATATGTTCTTACAGACGAGTAACGTATATGACTTCAGCGCTGTAAGTTCATATGTGCTCTTACAGCGAACTTGGCATACGGCTCATATTGAAAGTTACTTGCAACAAATTTTTTCCATATTCCGTCAGAATAGTGAGGTGATATAGAGTGAGAGCATTTATTTTAGTAGGGTATGTTGCGTTAACGATCGTATTGGCAAGCTGCAGTTCGCAAGCAAACATCGATAAAGGTAGCTCCGATCCCGCACCTACCCCGTCCAATATTGAAGAAGTAAACGGGTCAAGCGCCGAGGCAACTGAAGGCGATTTTGTCTACCGACTTGTCTCTGACAAAGAAGAGTATCGCAAAGGTGAACCCGTAAAGGTATATGGAGAATTAGAGTATATCGGAGACAAGGAATCTGTGACCATTTATCACTCTGCATCACCGTTCTATTTTCCGATAACGGAGACAACAAGGAACTATGGAATTGCTTATATGATGGATCAACCGTTATTGAACACAACGCTCAAAAGAGGAGAACCTCTTCGAGAAGAATACAAACGAGGCGGCGGTTACGGTGAACAAGATGAAAAGGATTATGTCGATTTCATAAAAAGCTTATGGGAGGACGGATTTCCTGAAGGTCACTATGTCGTTGATGGTTCTGTAGATTTTTATGTTCAATCCAACACGGGCGGCGAAGAAGGCAAACAAAGCTTCAATATACAAGCGAACATTGATTTTGAAGTGAAGGAGTAGGAGAGGGAATGGGAATGAACGAAAAAAACATTCACGAAACCCAGTCTGAGAAGCAAGAAACGAGAGATGTATTTTCTAACGTTAATGATATCGATGAGAACCTTCGCTCTATTCAACAAATAGAAGGCGGAGGACCAATACGAAAAGTTGATCTCCGTACGATGCCGCGTCCTCTAAGGATCTTTGGCTATTTTTTCATCTCAGTTATTGTGCTAATGGGTGCAGCGGTTGTTGTAATCAGTTTCGTTCGATAATATGCAATATCGCTTGACTTGGAGTTAACTCCAAGGAGTAAACTGTAATTGTTGGAAAACCATAACGATTATGAAGGTGAGGAACAATGAAATGGAATATATGAAACTCGGAAATACAGGCCTGGATGTATCCCGGCTTTGTCTGGGCTGTATGAGCTTTGGTGTAGCGGAGCGTTGGACCCACCCTTGGATACTTAATGAAGAGAACAGCCGTCCTTTTATAAAAAGAGCTTTGGAGCTGGGCATCAATTTTTTTGATACGGCGAACGTATATTCAGACGGAACAAGCGAAGAAATCGTTGGCCGCGCATTAAAGGAGTACGCCAACCGAGATGAAATTGTTCTCGCGACTAAGGTTCATTTCCGTATGCATCAGGGTCCCAATGGTGCCGGACTTTCCCGTAAGGCGATCATGAGCGAAATCGATAAGAGCCTTAAGAGACTGGGAACGGATTATGTAGATCTGTATCAGATTCACCGCTGGGACTACGATACGCCAATCGAAGAAACGATGGAAGCGCTGCATGACGTTGTGAAGGCCGGGAAAGCAAGATACATAGGCGCTTCGGCAATGTTCGCATGGCAGTTCCAAAAGGCATTGCATGTTGCCGAGAGAAACGGGTGGACGCGATTCGTATCGATGCAAAATCACCTCAACCTCATCTACCGCGAGGAGGAGAGGGAGATGATGCCGCTTTGCAAAGAAGAGAAGATCGGCGTTATTCCTTATAGCCCGCTTGCATCCGGAAGGCTCGCGCGCGATTGGTCCGAAACCACTTATCGTTCCGAAACCGACCAGGCCCAGAAAATGAAATATGACGCAACAGCCAGTGCAGACCTCTCTATTATAGAGCGGGTTGCGGCAATCGCGGAAAAACGCGGCGTTCCAAGGGCTCAAATCGCGCTTGCCTGGTTGCTGCAAAAAGAACCGGTAACCGCTCCGGTCTTCGGCGCTACGAAAATGTCCCATCTCGAAGAAGCGGTAGGAGCTCTTTCCATAACGTTGACCGCTGAAGAAATTGCATCGATGGAAGAGACGTATGTCCCACATCCTGTCGTTGGCGCGATTACGTCACGATAAACGCTTAATTGCAGCTGTGAGTGTAAAGTTGATTAAACCTATTCATTGCCTATATCCGGGTACATGGCCGATGGTATTATTACCGCATATCAGGTGCGCAACTGATGAGTTTACCATTAGCAGGTGTAAAGGAGATAGAGACATGAGTAACGACCAAATTATTAAATCCATGCTTTCTGATCGGGTGAGCATGACGCCGAATGGCTTTGTCGCGGATCTATTAAACCCGGATCAGTTCGCAGATTGCTACGAGTTGTTTTTTGATAAAATATTTGAAATTAGTGCATCGGATATAGCGGGCGTGCCGGGTTACGGCGACTTTGACGAGGACTGTAAAACCGAGTACGGCACCTGCAGGGATTATCTAATCGGCAACTTTGCAGAGGACAAAGAGGGCTATTGGTTTAATTGGAAGGAACTATTCGATACGACGATTTTGGATCGTGATTTTGTCGAAGCGTACTTGAAGGAAATGAACGACAGAATTCATTATTGCGAAGGTAGACGTTATTTGGTAAACAATAATACGTTTTTCGAAAATATGATTACCGACGGCAAGACAACGGTCGGATTTCCCGACTGGAGCAGATCCGGCATTTGCGATTTCCTTTTGGATTTTGTAATTATGGACCTAAATAAGCCTTACTTAAACATACCGGAATTGCTGGTTGAGTATTGCAACCAAAGGAATATCGTCATCCCGGATTTTAAAGAAAGATATTTGTGTATGGCTTACTATAAGGGCATCGATGTTTTGCGCTRGCATGCCTCGATTGATGACACAGAATCCTGCGAGTCTATTATGAAATCAATCAGTGAGTTGAAGGATCGAATTTACGCCCTGTAGATGGTGATGACATGAAATATGAAAATGCCGGCGACATCATACCTGAGAAGCTATTGAAAGAAATCCAAAAATACGCGGCCGGGAAGCTGCTTTATATTCCTACTGGAGAGGAAAAAAGGGCTTGGGGCGAAATGTCCGGCTATCGTGATCAATTGCAGAGACGCAATAGGATGATCCGCAATAAGTATGCCAAAGGGATGACCGTATCGGAGCTTGCGGACGAATATTTTTTATCGTTGGATTCCATGAAGAAAATCATCTATTCGAAGAAAAACGACAGACAGCTGACCTATGCTCCAACCGTTCAGTCAGCCGTTAAATTTGCGGAGATAGGGATGCTTGAGGAATGGATTCAATGTTATCAGCTGTTTTCCAGAAAGGCTGCTCCTCATTCACACGACTGGCTACAAGAAGAGCATATCTACTTTGGCGTCGTGAAGTTTCCTTTGCGTCTCATCCAGCTTGACGGAATTGAGTCAGGGAAGGACTGTGTTAATGAAGCAGATGAACTTTCCTCTGCTCTTCTGCCGCTTCTTATTCAGTATGAAGACGGGAAATTTCATTGCGTCGAACAGAAAGAAATGTTAACTTCATTAAAACAACGCAAAGTAAATGCGTACCCAACCGTAGTTGCTCTGAAGGGAACGTCGGATTATAAACGATTTATGAAGCACTATGGAAACGTATTGCTTTTCATTAAAGATGAATGATGGAGGAACGAAACATGAATTTGACTCCACTGCAACAATCGATATTATTGACTCTAACCACGGAGTGGCAGTCACCGGCGCAAATTTCTGGCCAGCTGCCGAAAGAATCGGGGAATCCAACCGACATCAACCCTTCGCTCCAAAGCCTTTTGCGTGAAGGATTGGTGCAGTCTAATCCCGTTGTTGTCGGTTTGTATCGATTAACAACACTAGGCACAACCCTTAAGACGACGGAATTGTAAGATTGAAAACAGCGGTAGCCTGAGACTCTATATGGAGTCCAAGTCTGCCGCTGTTTTTTTGTTTCGATCCATGTGTAAGTGCTTTACAGTGCCGTCTCTATCTGATAATATGGCTACATTAATTGTTAACCAAAGTATAATAGATTTGGGTTAACAATTAATAAACTATTGGATGGTGATCATTTGTGATAACGGATTTTGAACGACTTTCTACCCTGAATAAGGAACACTTATGGCATCCTTTCACTCAGATGAAAGACTACAATAACTCCGATCCCCTTATTATCCAACGGGGTGAGGGAATCAAGCTGTATGACGTCCAAGGACGCGCTTATTATGACGGTTTCTCATCCGTCTGGCTCAACGTACATGGTCACAACGTGCCGGAGCTAAATCAGGCGATCACGGATCAGTTAGGACGCGTCGCCCATTCAACCCTTCTCGGAATGGCTAACGTGCCCGCAATCGAGCTTGCAGAGAAGCTGGCGGGAATCGCTCCGAAAGGATTAAACAAAGTCTTTTATTCGGATTCGGGAGCAACCGGAGTCGAGATCGCGATCAAAATGGCTTTTCAATACTGGCATAACCAGGGGATACGGGGTAAAAAGTCGTTTATTACTATGAATCAAGCGTATCACGGAGATACAATCGGCGCGGTTAGCGTTGGCGCGATTCCTCTCTATCACGATGTGTTCCGCCCCATGTTATTTCCTTCGCACGTCATCCCATATCCCTACGCTTATCGCCATCAGGGCGGTGAGACGAAAACATTGGAGGCTACGCTAACGGCGCTTAGTCATCTGCTCGAGACGCGTGCAGAGGAGATTGCGGCCCTCATCGTGGAGCCGATCGTGCAAGGCGCCGGCGGCATTATCGTCATGCCGCCGAACTGTTTACGCCAGATGGCTGCGCTTTGCCGCAAGCATGGCGTCCTGCTTATCGCCGACGAGGTGGCGACCGGTTTCGGTCGGACGGGCGCTATGTTCGCATGCGATCTCGAAGGCGTATCTCCGGATTTGATGGTGATCGGGAAAGGACTTACCGGAGGCTATCTGCCTGTGGCAGCGACGCTAGCGACGGATGAAGTGTATAACGCTTTTTATGCCGATTACGAAGAACAGAAGACATTTTTTCACGGCCATTCCTTCACGGGTAACCCGCTTGGTTGTGCCGTTGCTTTGGCTAGTTTGAAGCTAATGGAAGAACGCAAGATGGTTGAAGGGGTAAGAGCTAAGGCATCATTCGTTGAGCAAAAGCTCGAACCGCTTAAAGATCGCCCGCATGTCGGCGAAATCCGGCAAAAGGGACTGATGATCGGTATCGAACTCGTTCGAGATAAGGCATCGCGAGAGCCCTATGATTGGGCAGAACGGATCGGCGTTCGCGCAAGTCTGCGAGCCAGAGAGCTCGGAATGCTAACGAGGCAGCTAGGCAATGTGATTGTTTTCATTCCTCCGCTTGCCAGTACTGAAGCTGAGCTGGATGAAATGACAGATATTTTGGCTGACTCGATAATAAGCGTTACCGATGGAGCATCGGTTACATGAACAAAGCGAACGCCGAAACGATAAACGGTTTATTTGTGACAGGAACGGACACTGGGGTGGGAAAGACAATGGTTACGGCTGCCATCGCGGCCGTGCTTAGAGCCGAAGGGTGGAATGTTGGTGTCTGGAAGCCGGTTCAATCGGGTGCGCGAATTGGCAGCGGAATGACCGATGCTGAAAAACTGGTGCAACTCACGGGAATCGATGAACGGCCTGAAGCGGTGGCACCATTTACATTCGAATCTCCTGTAACACCGATGCTCGCCGCCAAGCAGTCTGGGGTTACACTTTCGCTCAAGGAGCTTATCGAGGCTAGCGCACCGCTCGTTAAACGTTACGAGGCGCTGATCGTCGAAGGCGCCGGCGGTGTCGCGGTACCGTTGACCGATGACGCCCTCATGGCTGATTTTATTTCGGAACTTCGGATGCCTGCTCTGATCGTAGCCCGTTCCTGTCTTGGCACGATTAACCACACGCTTCTGACGGCGTCCTATCTTAGGCAACGCGGAGTTCCGATCATAGGCGTCATTATGAATGACATCAAGTTAACGGAGTCGGTTGACGATCCAAGCATCGCTTCGAATGCGGAGCTCATCGAACGTTACGGCGGACTTAAGGTCCTTGGCCGGTTTCCCCGTTTGCATGCCGATGCGAATTCAGAAACGTTGATACATACCTTACGAAAAACAATACAACTCGCGCCTATTAGAGACGCGATTGCTATTGGGTCCATGGGAGGATGAATAAGTTGGGAACTAATATTGCAGTAATGGATTGGCAATCTCTTGCCGAGAAAGCATTGAGCGGGGGACGTCTAACGTTAGAGGAAGGACTCGCCGTGCTCGAAGCCGACAATGACGAAGTGCTGCTTATCATGAATGCCGCGTTTACGGTGAGAAAACATTTTTACGGCAAAAAAGTGAAGCTGAACATGATCATCAACGCCAAAAGCGGCCTTTGCCCCGAGGACTGCGGCTATTGTTCGCAATCTATCGTTTCGACGGCGCCCGTGAAAAAATACACCTTGCTCGATAAGGAGACGCTGCTTGACGGAGCACGCGAAGCGATGGCACGCAAGGCCGGAACCTATTGCATTGTAGCGGCGGGTAAAGGTCCGACAGACAAGGAGCTTAATCAAGTAGTTGATGCGGTTAAAGAAATTCGTGAAACGATGCCGCTAAAAATTTGCGCATGTCTGGGCATTCTGAAGGACGATCAAGCCAAACGGCTTGCCGAAGCGGGCGTTCATCGGTATAACCACAATTTGAATACGAGCAAAGCCAACTACTCCTCTATAACGACGACCCATACATATGATCAACGCGTTGAAACCGTAGAGAAGGTTAAGACGCACGGCATGTCTCCCTGCTCCGGCGTTATTATCGGCATGGGCGAGACCGATCAAGAAATCGTAGAAATGGCCTATGCGCTTCGCGAGCTCGATACGGATTCGATTCCGATTAATTTCTTGAACGCGATACCGGGAACGCCTTTGGAACATGCAGGCCGAACGCCGTCGATGAAAGGATTAAAGGTGCTTGCCCTGTTTCGTTTCATTTGTCCATCTAAAGAAATTCGCGTAGCGGGCGGTCGCGAAGTGAACCTCCGTACGCTTCAGCCTTTGTCCTTATTCGCCGCAAATTCACTTTTTGTAGGCGATTATTTAACAACTGTAGGACAAGAAGTATCATCTGATCATCAAATCATCGAAGATTTAGGATTCGAGATTGAATTGAACGCCCTGTAAGGCGGTGACACCATGAAATGGATGGAAAAAGAACTCGAAGTATTAGCAGAAGCCTCGTTGGAGCGTTCATTGCGCGAACACAGTATCGTCTCCGAATGGCCTGGGTACACGGTGCGAGGAGAACGAGTGCTGCTCAACCTTTCTTCCAATAACTATCTTGGACTCGCCGACCATCCTGCCATTATCGAAGCAATGAGGGAAGCCCTATTAACCGAAGGAGTCGGATCCGGCGCTTCGCGCCTTGTCACAGGCAACCGGTTGCCCTACGGCCGACTTGAAGAATCGCTGGCCGAATGGCAGAACTGCGAGGCCGGACTAGTTATTGCAAACGGCTATATGGCTAATTCCGGTGTTATTAGCGCGCTTGTTAGCCGTGGAGATGTCGTTTTCAGCGATCAGTTGAATCATGCAAGCATAGTGGACGGCGTCGTACTCAGTCGCTCGGAGCATGCCCGGTACCGTCATAACGACATGGAGCATTTACGGACATTGTTGAATAAGTATCGCGATAATCGGCGAAAGTTGATCGTTACTGACGCTGTCTTCTCTATGGATGGCGACCAAGCGCGCTTGCACGAACTCGTCGCTCTCAAACGCGAGTACGGAGCGATGCTCATGGTGGACGAGGCGCACAGCGGGGGAATTTACGGAAGGCGCGGCGAGGGGTTGTGTCATGAGCTCGGACTGAAAGACGATGTTGATATTCATATGGGTACGTTTAGTAAATCATTCGGCGTTTACGGAGCTTATATTTGCGGCAGCCGCACGTTGATTCGGTGGTTGTTGAACAAAGCAAGACCGCTCATTTATTCAACTGCGTTGCCGCCTTCTCTCGTAGCCGGTATTTCAAAGGCGTTAGAGTTGGTAAAAGCGGATCACTGGCGCCGAGAAAGATTATACAAGGCAAGCAGAGTATTTCGCAGCTCGCTTTGCAACGCGGGTTTCAAAATTGGTGACGGTGACTCTCCAATCGTACCGTTAATCGTTGGCGATAACGATACCGCATTACGTTTCAGCAGCGCGCTTGAAAAGGAAGGGATCGCTGCGGTTGCAATTCGCCCGCCGACTGTCCCTGAAGGTACAGCACGAATTCGCTTTTCATTATCGGCAATGCATTCGGATAGAGAACTAATCGATGCAGCCGACTGCATCTGCACTATCGGGCTTCAAATGGGGGTGCTGCGTCCATGATCGCACGGGACAACTTCGGCACCGTCTTATGGCTGACCGGATGGAGCATACAGGACTCGGTTTTCGATAGGCTGCGCGGGTTGTTGCCAGACTTTCACCATATATCCGTTGACTACAGCGATGCAAATACTCCGCAGAGTATACTGCTTCAGACTGAATTGGCGGCAGAGAGTCTACGTTCTACAAAGGGGTTATGTGGCCCTTTGTTAATCGGAGGCTGGTCGCTCGGCGGTTTATTGGCGCTAAGACTCGCGGCCGCAGGTCTAGCTGATGGCCTTGTTTTATTTGCGGCAACGGCTCGATTTACTCGTCCGAAAGAAGAGGCTGATCGCGGCTGGGCAGATGTGTATGTTAGACAGATGATTGCAGGTCTTTCGAAGGACCGCGAGGCGGTAGAAACAAAATTTCGCCAAATGCTGTTTACGGAATCCGAATTCGAAGCGGGGCTGGACAAGAGCCTTCCTCCTAGCTGCTCCTGGACGATCCCGGCGCTAATCGCGGGCCTTCAGATATTGCGCGGCAACGAACTCTTGTCTCAACTTAAACAAATCGATTGTCCGGTTTTTCTTGTGCATGGGACTGAGGATAAAATATGTCCTTATGGCGCCGCGTCGGAGCTTGCATCATCATTGCCTCACGCCGTGCTTCATACAATACCTTTTTGCGGGCATGCTCCGTTTTTGGGAAGGGAAGAAGAGATTGTTGAACAATTCAGGAGATGGTGGGATGAACAGTCGGATTACCGCAATTCGGCGTCAATTTAATCGCAGTGCAGAGGGATCGTATGACATTCACGCCGATGTACAACGTTCGATGGCAGACCGGCTTGCAAAATCACTCTTAGACTGGAAAAGCAAAAGTCATGCGGACGAACTTAACATTCTTGAAATTGGCTGCGGCACAGGTGCTCTTACCGAGATTTTGGTGAACCAGTGGCCCGCTGCATCTATTACTGCACTAGACATTGCACCCGCGATGATCACAGTAGCTGAACAACGCGTCAACTCAAATACATGCTTTCTTCATGCTGATGTGGAGACGTGGGCTTCTGAGGCCCCGACGGATTCCTTCGACCTTATCGTTTCCAATGCCTGCTTCCAATGGCTAAGTCATCCGTGGCAAACGCTAAACCACATTCAGCGGATTCTTCGCACTGGCGGCCTACTGGCGTTCACGACATTCGGGCCGGATACGTTTCGCGAGCTGCATCAGGCTTTTGATGGCGTTTATCGCGCCAACGGAATGGAGCCTCAACGGCACGGACTATCGTTTCTATCAACTGCCCAGTGGAATAACTTGCTTAAGGAAGCAGGGTTTTCAAATATCCAGTGTAAGCAGGACATTCAAAAGGAAACGTACATCTCCCCAAGAGATTTCCTTCTTTCGGTTAAAGCGATGGGCGCAAGTACTTCTGAAGCCACCACGCCCAGTGGACTAAGCTCTCGACGCCTATTTACCGACATGTATAAGGAATACGAGGATAAGCATGGCATTCAAGGAGGCGTCGTTGCCACTTACGAGTTGCTTTTAATCGAAGCAGAATAAAACAGCGGCAATCTAAGACTTTATTTTTGAGTCCTAGACGGTCGCTTTTTTATTTTTGGGTCAGTCTAATCCTATATATTTTCGAGATAGTAGGCATCCGCACAAAACCGCGATTGGCTTGCTTCCGCTTACACCTTGGCCTTTCGACGCTCATATGTTAACGGTATATACAATTAATCTTATGAACGAGGTTGGTTTTCATAGTTCGAGCCAGAGAGGGCGGATGCGGAGTGGGAACCGAATTTAATAAGCTATTCGACGAGTGGTCGGAGCATTACGATCAAACGGTGACGGGACATGACGTGCAGTATAAGGAAGTGTTCGATAGATATGATGATATTTTGAATGCGGTAGCTGCTCGCGCAAGCGGAACGGTCGTCGAGTTTGGTGTCGGAACGGGCAATCTGACACAGAAACTGCTCGCCAAAGGGCTGCGCGTATACGGCATTGAGCCATCTGCTGGGATGCGGGCGCAATTTGGCAAACGTCAGTTGGCAGCAACGCTGCTTGAGGGAGATTTCCTCGACTATCCGGCTATCGAAGAGTCGATCGATACGATTGTCAGTACGTATGCGTTCCATCATCTGACGGATGAGGAGAAGGGGCTGGCGATCGCGCAATATGCAGCTTGGCTCGGTGACGGCGGCAAAATTATTTTTGCGGATACGGCATTTCAGGACGAGGCTGCAAGGCACAGCATTGAAACGGCCGCGGAGGCAGCGGGGTATATGGAACTGCTGAACGATTTACGGACCGAATATTATACGACATTAGATGTGCTTGAAAGCTTGTTCAAGGAGAATGGGTTTCATGTCTCGTTCCATTCCTTGAATCGTTATGTATGGCTGATGGAAGCGGTCAAGGTCAAGCCGGTCGAAAGCTGAGAAGGGGAGTGACGCATGGTGTTGTATAGAAGCGTGCACGAGCTGATCGGCAACACTCCTTTGATACAGGTGACGGGATTTAAGCTGCCAAAGGGTGTGGAGTTGTATGCAAAGCTGGAGTTTATGAATCCGGGCGGCAGCGTGAAGGATCGGCTTGGATTGAGCCTGCTGGAGCGGGCGCTGGAGAACGGCAGACTGAAGCCTGGCGGGACAATTATCGAGCCGACGGCCGGCAACACGGGCATTGGCTTGGCGCTTGCAGCGGTGCGGCGGGGGATCCGGACGGTGTTCGTTGTACCGGAAAAGTTCAGTATCGAGAAGCAGCAGCTGATGCGGGCGCTTGGCGGCGAGATTGTGCATACGCCGACATCTGAAGGAATGAGCGGGGCGATTCGCAAGGCGGAGGAACTGGCGGCGACTTTGCCTGGCGCTTATATCCCGGGACAGTTCACGAATGAGGATAACCCGTTAACCTATTATCGGACGCTTGGGCCGGAGCTTTGGCGCGATATGGATGGGGCACTTGATATATTTGTCGCGGGAGCGGGAACGGGAGGCACGTTCATGGGGACGGCGCGCTTCTTGAAGGAGCAGGATTCGCGGATCAAGACGGTCATTGTAGAGCCGGAGGGCTCGATTCTTGCGGGAGGAGAGGCAGGCTCGCATCGGACGGAAGGGATCGGCGTCGAGAAGCTCGCTCCGTTCATGGATCCCGGATACTTTGATGCGATTCATACCGTGCAAGATGATGATGCGTTCGCGAGAGTGAAGGAGCTGGCGCTGCTGGAGGGTTTGCTTGTCGGCAGCTCGTCAGGCGCAGCGCTTCATGCGGCGCTGGATGAGGCGGCGGGGGCGAAGGCGGGGAGTCGGATAGTAACCTTATTTCCGGATAGCAGCGAACGTTATTTGAGCAAAAATATATACGGCGGGGGCGCATAACATGAAACCGAGGACGAAGCTCATACATGGCGGCAAGCCGATCGATCCGCATACGGGCGCTGTAAGCGTGCCTATCTATCAGGTCAGCACGTATAAGCAGGATAGCGTCGGCGTTCATAAAGGATATGAATATTCGCGTACAGGCAATCCGACGCGTCATGCGCTGGAGGTGCTGATCGCCGACCTGGAGGAAGGGACGGCCGGATTCGCCTTCGCATCGGGAATGGCGGCTATTCATGCGGTATTCGGACTGCTGCGCGCGGGCGATCACATCTTGATTACGGATGATGTGTACGGCGGCACGTACCGTATCGCGACGAAGGTGCTTGAGCGGCTCGGCATCGAATCGACGTTCGTGGACACGACCGATTACGGCGAGCTGGACGCTGCGCTAAAACCGAATACGAAGGCATTGTTCGTCGAGACGCCGACCAATCCGCTGCTCAAGGTGTCGGACATCGCCGAGTTGGCGCAATGGTCAAAGGCTGCAGGGCTGCTGCTTATCGTCGACAATACGTTCGGCACACCGTACTGGCAGACGCCGATTACGCTTGGTGCGGACATCGTCGTTCATTCGGCTACGAAATATTTGGGCGGACATAGCGATGTCGTTGCGGGCCTGGCCGTAGTGAACAGCGGGGAGCTGGCTGAAAGGCTGCACTTTATTCAGAACGCAACTGGCGGCGTGCTTGGTCCGCAGGACAGCTGGTTGCTTATGCGCGGACTGAAGACGCTGGGGCTGCGAATGGAAGCCCATGAGCATAATGCGCGGCAGCTTGCTTCGTACTTGGACGGTCATCCCGAGGTTGTGGGCGCGGTCTATTATCCAGGACTGGAGAGTCATCCGCAGCATGAGCTGGCTTTGAGGCAGGCGCGCGGTTTCGGAGGTATTATTTCTTTCGATGTCGGGAGCGAGGCGAGGGCAGCGGCGTTGCTTGGACGGCTTCAGTACTTCACGCTGGCCGAAAGCCTAGGCGCGGTGGAAAGTCTCATCTCGGTGCCGGCTAAGATGACGCATGCCTCGATTCCGAAGGAGCGCCGCGAAGCGCTCGGCATCACAGACGGGCTCGTCCGTATATCGGTCGGCATCGAGGATGCCGAAGATTTGCTGAACGATCTCGAGCAGGCGCTCAAGTTCGAGGAGTTATAGGCCCAAGCATGCTTGGGTGCGCGGTAGGGGGCAAATAGCGTAAAAAGGTTACGCTATTTGCTCGGAAACGGCGAGCGTGTGTGTAATAGGGAAAGGACTTTCGCTATTGTCACAGCTAGGGGGAGAAACAGCGAGTTTGGAACTCAAATGCCGCGTAGAACGAGCCACAGCCAAGGCTGTCCTTGAAGGGATGCCTTGGCTGTGGCTCGTTAGCTAACCGGTTAGCGGCTGCCGCTCTCCTGGCGACCCGTCATCGGGACGGCCGAGCGAAGGAGCTCGGAGACGGGCACCATTTTGTAGCCGCGTTTCTGCAGCTCCGGCAAAATAACCTCTAACGCAGCGACCGTCTGCGTCTTACCTTCCACGTGGTCGTGGAACAAAATAATGTCGCCATTGCGGACATTGTTCAGCACCTTATTGATAATATGCCGCACACCGGGCCGGTTCCAATCCTCCGTGTCCTGATGCCAGGACCACATAATCGGGACAAGTCCCATTTCATTCGAAACTTGGATAATGGTTTCGTCATAGATACCGCCGGGCGGACGGAACAGATAGGTTCTTCGGCCGGATGCTTCGATTATCGCTTGCTCTGTGCGCTCGATCTCCTCGCGAACGATCCGCTTCGAAGAAGGCAGGTGAAAGAATACATGGCTGTAAGTATGGTTAGCCACCTCATGCCCTTCGCCGATGACTCGTTGTACGACTTCCGGAAACTGTTTGACGCGCTTCCCAATCACGAAGAAGGTGCTTCTCGCCCCATAACGATTGAGCAAGTCTAAAATGGCATTCGTCTCGACCGGATCCGGCCCGTCGTCGAATGTTAAGGCGATTACTTTCTGATCGGTCTGCACCTCCCAGATCATATCGCCCTTCTTCTCAAAATAGCTGCGGTCCTTCTTAATCAAGGGAGAAGCATACGATGCCTGCGAGGACGAACAGAGCAGCACGCTTAAGCCGATGAGCGCGAGCTTCAGCCTTCTATTTACCGACATACAATCCAACCTTTGTTCAATAGATATACGGACAAAGGTAGCTTGCCATTATTTCTGCGATTTTATGAGCTATTTATTAGATGGGCCTGTTAGGCTTCATGAAGCTTCTCGCCAAATGATCGCTTTGCAGGTCGCCGTTTTGTTTGCCGTAATTCTCTAGCACATCAATCGTATAGTCCTCGCTCGGATCAACCGGCTTATAGATGAATTGCTCCTTGTTCGCAAGGCGAACCTCGAAGCCGCATTGTTTCAGACATTGCTCGAAATGCTCGGAAGTCGGCTGCTCATTTTCCTCTAAAAATATAAGCCCTCTCATCCGTTCGGACGAAGCGCCGCGAATGACTTTGAAATGGACGATATGTTCTTTTTTCATGGAATCTCACGCTCCTCATCACTTCATTCCAGTCTCTTAACTTTATCGTATGACAAATCGGCCTTCTTGTCTGTGACAGTTTCATGATCGTTAGAGCGGCTGCGGACGCCTATCTTGATTCAAATATAAGAAAGTATAAAATGGGCTGCTTATACTGTGCTTATATTTCTCCGGAATGAAACGCGCATCACCGCCAAAGGACGGCGTTAGCCGTTTCACCTTGCGTCTCACCAAAAGCGCTCACCTCACGTACAATAACCTATACACGAATGCGGATATATGGAGGTATGACGGTGATTAATATTACGGGCAGCAATGCAGGGCAGATTAGCCAGCTGCCGCTTACGGAGCTGCAGAGAAGCATCGTGCGTCAGAAGGAGAACAGTCCTGAGGTATATCGGTATCCATCGCTTAAAGCGTTGCAGTTCGAGCTTGATTTGAGGGCTAATATTGTGCAGGCAGCCAAAGATTTGAACGACAGCGGAGCAAGCTTTGCGGTATTCAAAAAATCAAGGTGCAACGAGCGGCTATGGACCCGTACGGAGGCTGGCGGCTTCAAGCTAAGACCGGGCGTGCTTCCTTCGGACGGCATAAGAGATATATATGCTAACGGCGAGCTGTATGCTTTCGAATGCGCAACGGCCATCGTCATTTTGTTGTACAAGGCGGTGCTGGATACGCTGGGGGAGGCAACATTCAACCGCCACTTCCGCGACCTGCTGCTGTACGACTGGACGTACGACAACGATCTGCGGTTAATTACGCTTTATAGCTACGTGGAAGCTTATCCGGGCGATATTCTCTACTTCGAGAATCCCGATCATGACGACGACAGGCCGGAATGGCAAGGGGAAAATGTGATCAAGATGGCCGACGATCAATACTTCGGTCACGGCGTCGGCATCGAAACCAAAGCCGATATGATCGAGGCGCTTAACGGCACGCGCAATCCGGGCAGCACAAAGTCGGCATTCTTGTCCGATTTGGTCAACCACCCTGACTTCAATTATTTGATGACGCTGCCGTCGAGAAGCCGAGAATCGCTCCTTGCGGATCGGGCGGAGCCGGCTGTCGTAGCGAGGATAGGCACGGCTGTCTACGTGTACCGCAACCACAATATGCGGAAGCAAGACAGAATGCTTCTGTAGAATAGTTATGAATGAACCCGCCGTGCTGGCGGGTTTTTATCATATACGGACTCTTGCAAAGAAGGCAACAGATATCCATAATAAGGGTGAAGAATTAGAGACGGAGGTGCTGTTAGCCATGCATTCAAATTCGATTATCCAAAATAACGTCAACCGGTTCTCGGGCTTCGAGGACGACTATAACCGTTATCGCCCGGAGGCGCCGCAGAAGGTTGTCGAACTGCTGACTACTTATCTCGGGAGAAGGCCTCATGCGATTGCCGATCTCGGCTGCGGTACGGGCTTGTCCACATTCATATGGAAGGGACATGCCGACAGGATTGTCGGCGTCGAGCCGAACGATGATATGCGGGGCAAGGCGACCAGTAAGCTGGCATTGACTGCGGATTCGGATAAGGTAGAGCCTATCTCGTTCGTAAAAGGGTACTCGGATCAGCTGGAGCTCGCTGATGAGAGCATCGATATCGTGACCTGCTCGCAATCTTTCCACTGGATGGAGCCGGTAGGAACGCTGAATGAGGTGGGGCGCGTGTTGAAGGAGGGAGGCGTGTTCGCGGTGTATGACTGCGATTGGCCGCCTGTCATCCACTGGGAGGTCGAGGCGGCATACGAGCGGCTGATCGCGAAGTCGGAAACCGTTATTGCCGAGCTGATTCCAGAGCAGGATCGGGCAGTCAAGGCAGACAAAGAGCAGCACTTGGGACGCATTCGGGCGAGCGGCAAGTTTAAGTATGCGCGGGAGATCGTCTTCCACAACATGGAGCGCTGCGATGCGGACCGTTACGTAGGCATTGCGCTTAGCCAAGGCGGCGTTCGAGTCGTACAGAAGCAAGGCTCGAATGCGCTGGACGAGGAGCTGGCGGAGTTCCGCGAGGTTGCCGAGCGTTATTTTGCCGGACAGGAGCTTGACGTGCTGTTCAGCTATCGGCTGCGGCTCGGAGTGAAATAAAGCAGGAAATCGAAAAAAGGTGTTTGTATGCGAATTGCTCATACGAACACCTTTATATACCACATCAGAAGTGTAAGTGCTTTACAGCGATAAAGCGTAAAGGAGATCATTCTGATTGGCGATAAAAACTTCCGCTTAAACGCGGTCGCACTTCCTCGAAGTGCTCCGATAGGAGTTTTTCTCAATCTAGGCGCATCATTACTCTGCGTCTTTCTTGTACACGATCAGGATCGTGCTGCGCTGGTACGCATTGCCGGACGTAGCTGTCTTAATCATGGAACCGTAGCAAATATTAACGACTTGATCGTCACGCAGCTCGGCTAGAAATTCATTCGCGCGTTTCTCGGCGAACACGGCATCGGTATCGATGAATTCTTTCACTTGAATCATGAGGTCACCTCCTAATTATGTAGAAAAGAGACATACCGCAATGCATGATCGCGGTATGCCTCTGACTATAGTAGGCTGTAAAGTGTTCGGGGTCAAGCCCTGATCGCTTTGCTGACGCAATGAAATGTTTATTGCGGCATCATGCGAGTGGAGATCGCGATGCGGTTCCAAGCGTTGATCGTAACAATTGCCATGATGATCTCGCCTAGACGCTTCGTATCGAAGTGGCGTGCAGCTTCCGCATATACCTCGTCAGGTACATGTCCTTGCGTCACGAGCGTAACCGCTTCGGTCAGCGCAAGCACCGCACGCTCCGCGTCGCTGTAGAACGGCGCTTCGCGCCAAGCGTTTAGCATGTAGATGCGCTGCTCCGTTTCGCCTGCCTTGCGGGCATCCTTTGTATGCATATCGATACAGAAGGCACAACCGTTAACTTGCGACGCTCTGATCTTGATTAGCTCCAATAACGATTTCTCGATGCCCGTTGATTGTATATAAGCTTCAAGACCGCTCATTGCTTTGTATCCTGCTGGAATTTCACCGGCTAAATTCATTCTTTGTTCCATCGTATAGGCTCCTCTCCGGCTCTGCACCGGTTATTTTGACTGTCTCACTAATAAGACAATGCAGGAGCTCCGTTTGTGACAGGTTACCCAATCCGTTGTAATTTATCCGGATTGAGTACGATATAGAGATGTTCAATCCGTTCCCCGGCAGCATCCAGCTTGAAGCTGATAGCCTTAAGCGGACGGCCGTCCCGATAGAAGACGATGCCCGGCTGCCCGTTAATAAGCGCCATGCTTTGCGATTCCCCGAAGAAACCTTTTGCGGATACGCCTTCGAGGAATGCTTGCACGCGTTCTCTGCCGATAATCGTGAAGATCGCGGCGCGTACTTTGCCGCCGCCGTCGGATGTAAGCAGCGCGTCTTCAGCGAGCAGGCTGACGAGCGCATCGACGCTTCCGCCTCGCGCAGCCGCGAGGAACGCGGTCGCAAGCGGTACTGCCTGTGCCGTATTATCCGGGAGAACAGGCGATTGTTGATGCAGCTTATCATTAGCGCGGCTAAATATTTTGCGACAGTTGGCTTCCGATTTGCCAAGTATATCGGCAATCTCGCTGTAATCGAAGTCGAATGAACCGCGAAGGATGAACACGGCTCTCTCAACAGCAGACAATTGCTCCAGCATGACGAGCAGGGCGTAGGATACGGTCTCCGTATGATCATAGAGATCCGATGGATCATCGCTGCCGCCCATGGTGAAGCTGACAAGAGGTTCGGGAAGCCATGTACCGACATATTGCTCGCGCCTAATGCGGGCGGATTGCATATAGTTGATGCATCGATTGGTCGTCATACGGGTTAAGTAAGCTTTCGGATGGGTGATATCGTCCGTCTGCAGCTTACTGTACTCGATGAATACGTCCTGCACGAGGTCCTCGGCATCAGCCAAAGAGCCGGTCATGCGGTAAGCGATCGCTTGCAGCAAGGAATGGTAAGTCGTATAAGCGTTCTGAAAATCCATCATAGCTGGACTCCTTCCAGGGGTCGTCATGGTTAGAGACGGGATATGAGTGCGGGTATATCGAGCAAATCATGAACGAAACCATCTGCTTGCGCGGGCTGTTCCCAGCGGGCATGGCTTTTCCAGATGCTTTTCATGCCAATAAGGCGAGCGGCTTCAACATCGTTTAACGGATGGTCGCCAATATGGACGCTTTCTTCTGGCTGTACGCCAAGCCGATCTAGCGCCCGTAGGAAAATATCCGGATGGGGCTTCTTAATCCCTTCCCAACCTGAGATCAATATAGCATCAAAGTAAGGCTCGATTCCAATAGCCTGTATATTGCGATGCTGGAAATCACCGATAGCATTCGTGATAAGCCCAAGCGAGTATCCTTCTTTTTTGAGCGTATCCAGCATGGTTATAAGACCGGGGTAAGGGATACAGCTTTGGTGAAACTGCGTAACATAATCCTCCAGCAGCTCCGCCGGCGTGATGTCTACTATGTTGAACTGGCTTGTTAGCTGTGCGTAGACAACGTCCTTCCAGACATAACCTCCCGCATCCCGCTCAATGAAAGCCTCTATGTAAGCTTCCTTTGGTATATGCTGCAGAGCTGCAAAGTACCGATCATATTGATGGCTGACAAAATGCTTAACGGAAGCATCGCGGTCGAGCAAGGTGAGATCGAGATCGAACAGAACCGCTTTTAGCAAGATGAACTCACTCCTCGCTTTTGTAATGGCAAAGTGATTGTAATCGAAATGACGGAAAAATTCCATATGTTGACTTTTAATCGGATTGCGGTTATATTACGATTAAATAACTAATTATTTGGTTATATGACCGATATGGAGAGAAGACAGAATGGAATCCGCCGATACTGCACAGTTAGAGAACATCGTACATCAGCAGCTTAGGGAATGCAGCCCGATTTTTCTTGCTCTTGCCGACCCGATTCGGCAGGACATTATTATGATGCTTACCAAACATGATTCGTTGAACGTCGCCCAAATCGTCGAGCGATCGCCAATGTCCAGGTCAGCTATATCCCACCATTTGAAAATATTGCGCCAAGCGAAGCTCATCTCGTCGAACAAGGTAGCGACTGAAATATACTACTGCTTGGATATTGAAGCATCCGTTGTGCAACTGAAGACGTTTCTGAGTACGACAGAGCAAATTATCGTGCGCAAGACAGAGGCATCCGAGTAGGACAGCGAGCGGCACTTGCTAATGGTTTAGGCTATTGAAGTGGCGGATATATGTTTACGAAGCTCCAACCGGAGCTTTTTTCACCGCTTAAATAACTAAATATCTAGTTATTTAATTATTTGGTTGTTAAATAAACAACAATGGAGGTCATTTAATGATGTCTAACGTGCTTATTACAGGAGCGTCCAGCGGAATCGGCAAAGCATTCGCCGAGCTGTTTGCAAGGAAGGGCTGTCGCGTGATTCTCGCATCGCGCAACGCGGAGAAAGGGAGTGAGCTTGCCGAACAGCTTGAGCGAAAATATGGGGTAGAAGCGATCTGCATAGCTGTAGACTTGGCGCACGGCAGCGGCCCTGAAAGGTTGTACAAGGAGCTCAAGCAGCAACAGATTCCTGTTGATATCCTGATTAACAATGCGGGTATCGGCTCATTCGGTCTGCTTCATGAAATGGACGTCCGCTCCGAGCTGGATATGATCCAGCTTAATGTCCATTCCCTTTCGCATCTTATGATGCTGTTCCTGCCGGATATGGTGAAGTGCAGAAGCGGCCGCATCCTTAATGTTGGATCAACGACTTCGTTTTACGCTTGTCCGTTAAGCGCGAATTATTCGGCGTCCAAGGCGTTCGTACTGTCTCTTACGGAAGCTGTCGCAAGCGAACTGCAAGGAACCGGGGTAAGTGTCACCGCGTTATGCCCGGGAGCAACGGGAACGGAATTTTTCCGGCGGGCAAAGATGGAGAATCAGAAGGTAGCGAAGCAGGAGGCGCTTATGACGCCTGACAAAGTAGCCGAGATCGGCTACCGTGCGTTGATGCGAAGCAAGACGTTCGTGATACCTGGCTTTCAGAACTGGCTTCTGGCACAAGCCCCTCGCTTATTTCCAAGACGGTTCGTTACTAAGATCACGCGCAGCGTTCTCGAGCAGAAGCTTTAGCTGGCCGGACAGGGGGGATGAACCAAACAAGCCCATTTTCAATCACAAGGAGCACACCATGAGCAATAGCCCATATGTTATATAGACAGATGACTATATCGAATATTGGAGGTTTCATTTATGGATCGTGGTTTTGTTCCTGGCGGTTTCGGCGGTGGATTCGGCGGTGGATTCCGCAGACCTTTCCGTCCGTTCCCCCACCCGTTCTTCCCTGGCCGTGCATTGTTCCCGTTCTTCTTCTTCTCGCCGTTCTTCTTCCCGTTCTTCCGTGAGGACGGCACTATTATCGACAATGATATGTTCGTCGCTCAGCATCAGGTGCAAGCGGGAGACTCGATGGATAAGATCGCCCACATGTACAATATTCCTAAAGTGATTTTGGACGAAGCAAACCCTCATCTTGCTGGCCAAAGTCTTCAAGCGGGTACGGAAGTTCATATTCCTCGTATCTCTYATATGGGTTGTCAGAAGACATACATCGAGAGTGCAGCAGATGCGCCAATGGCTAATCAGATGATGCAAGGTCAAGCGAATCAAATGCATCAGGCAAACCAAATGCATCAGGCAAATCAGATGCACCAAGCAAACCAAATGCATCAGATGCATCAAGCGAAGCAACCGAACCAACCGAATGTGATGCCGTTCTCCGGCAAGCTATATTAGTCCATATTGAAATAAGCCTGCTTACGGGAGCTTCATTCCGCGAGCAGGCTTATTTGTTAGGAATCGGATTATAGAGTCGAATGACCATAGATGCGTCAATAAGATATTTTCATACGAATACTAGTCAGTCTGTCCGTATTTACTATACAATGAGGCTAATTATAGGCTAAATGCAACTCATGCGGGGCGCCGATTGAGCAGGGGCAAGAGGCTTGCGCGTATTGCGGCACGCAGGTTGCTGCAACAAACGAACAGGTAGAAAGAGAGATTAAGCAATTTTTCGAGGAAGGTCAGAGTGGTCAATCCTCGCAATCCATTCAGACGACTGCGAGCCAAGATGGAATAGTCATTAAATGGAGCTTCGATGTGCAGACGACCCATACACAATCACAGCCTCAGCCATATACCCAACAGCCGTATACCCAGCAATCGGCGGGCCAGCAGCAATACAATTCATACGTACACGAAAAGAATAAAGTATTAGCTGGAATACTTGCGATATTGTTTGGTGGATTGGGCGTACATAAGTTTTATTTGGGCAGCATGGGCTGGGGAATTGTCTATTTGCTGTTCTGCTGGACGTTCATTCCTGGTATTATCGGATTAATTGAAGGCATCATCTATCTGTGCACTCCAAACGATCGGTTTCAAGCGAAATACAGTCGAAGGTAAGCTTATAAATAAAATGATGACGAACGACTGCAGTGCAGTGGTTCGTTTTTTTGTGCCGGAAACTATTGTGTACTGTATCACGTCGTGATACAATCACATCAAGATATATCACGTCGTGATACAACGGATGGTGATATACAGGGGAGTGAAGAAGCGTGAAGTTGGAAGAGCTGTTGAAAAGCTACTTGCCGATGTCAGAGACGGCTTACTATATACTGCTCTCCTTGATGGAGATTCGTCACGGGTACGGCATTATGCAGGATGTCGACGAACTGACCAAGGGACGGATAAGCCTAGGGGCAGGAACTGTTTATGGCAGCTTATCGCGGATGGAGAAGGACGGTTTGATAACCGTTATGCATGAGGAGAATCGGAGGAAGTCCTATCTTATTACCGATAGCGGAAGAGCGCTGCTTAAGCAGGAGATTGCCCGAATAGGCGAACTGTATAACAATTCGTTGAAGGTGGAGGGGAAGCTGGATGCGTAATACCGAAAGCAATAGGAAGCTGGTTACCCGCTGGTGGTCAGGCTGGCAGACGGACAAAATTGAATCATGGATTGAGAAAATGGAGGCCGAAGGCTGGCATCTGGTGCGGATGAGTCGGAATGCGACCCGTTTTGAATTCGTAAAAGGGGAGCCAAGACGGATTCGTTACGGGGTCGATTATCAAACGACACAAGATGATGGGTATAGAGGTCTCTTCGAAGATGCCGGCTGGGAGCTCACTTATGAGGGAGCCGGTTGGTATGTTTGGCGTAAAGCATACGGGGCCGATGAAGCTAGACCTGAAATCTATTCCGACAATCAATCGCGGATCGATCGCAATAATCGCATGATGGGCATGCTGTTTCTCGTTAGCTTCCTCCAGCTTCCGATTATCCTGATCAATATCCCTCAATTCAGATCGATGGCTTTCGTATGGTTATGGATCGTTTACTTGCTGTTATTCGTATTCATTGGCTACGGTATACTTAGGCTGGCATCGGCGAACAGCAAGCTGAGGAAGAGGCTGTAACTGGCGGCAGCAAAAGAGGGAACGGAGGCCGATGGCGGACCGTTATCCCTCTTTGCAGCAGCCGTAAATAAGTATCTAGGCTTGTACCTTTTGGATTTTGGCAGGATTATTGATTTTGTAAGGGACAGGATGTTTCGTCAGCTTCTTGGCTACGATCTTGCATTCGAAAGTGAGCGTATCCCCGACCTCAAGCTCCAGCTTCTTAAGCGTATTGCTATGGCTGGACCATGCGACGCCGACCTCCAGTGCAGGATCGATGATCGCAACCGCCTCGTAAATAATAACCTCATCCTCGGTGTCGGAGAAGTTGTTCGGTACAGTCGTGAATTCCTGGACCGTCGCGGTCATCTTGACCTTCTCTTCAGGGAGTGCAAGCTTAGGTGCTCTCTTGGACGTCTTCTCCTTAGCCTTCGGCTTAGGCTCATCGGATATATCCTCGATAGGCGGGAATGCTGCGGCAGCCGGCTCAGCAGGGACAGCTTGCTCTGGCGTTGCCTCGATCGCAGCTTCGACAGCCTCCGAGAACTCAGCCGCTGCTTCATCCGCAGCCGGTTGCTCGTCGCTCGTCGTTGCTGTGGCAGACGATTTCTGGCCATAGCTGGAAGCCTGCATTTCCTTTAAATATGATGGATGGACGCAGTGGAGCTGTCCATCGTCGAATTGGATAACGGCCGTATAGGAATCGACGTATCCGGCGATGGTGCAAGTTAGGTTCTTGCCATTTCCTTTGTATGCATAGGACTTGCTCTTCAAGGCCTTGTCGGACAGAAGCCCCCAAGCTTTGCATTGATCAATAAGGTCCGCTTCATCCTCGAAGCTTGTGTATGTGTCGGGAGCGATAATAAACGTATGTACCATAGGTTCTCCGCCTTTCTGTATGGACAACAATATCAATAGTTTACCACTTCGGAGCGCATTTGAAAAAAGGGATTGTTATATTCGGCGGACGAACGGTCGTGCTGGAGCGTGATGATAACTAGCTGGAGAGAATAACTGGAGTTTATCCCGTTAATCATGACCGATTTAGCTTATTTCAATAAATAAAAGGAAATCCTCCCGCTAATTCGGTGTATAGAGAGGTAATCGGCTCGTATGCATAGGATTAACGGGAGGAACTCCAGTTAAACGGTGATAAAAGGGCGATATGCGGAAAAGTAGCTGGAGAAAATCCCGTTATTGCAAAGCATAAGCTAGCGGAAAAGGCAAAAAAAAGGCGTTCAACCGGCGAGGAGTCCACTATGGACAGCTCCGGCTGAACGCCTTCTTTATTAAGGTTAACCTTTGACAGCGCCGGCAACGACGCCTTTAACGATGTACTTCTGCAAGAAGATGAACACGATGATCGAAGGCAGCACAGCCATGACCATAGCCGTCATCGCATATTGCCAGTCGGACGTGTATTGGCCGACGAACGTGTAAGCGGCCAGCGTCAGCGTCTTCGTATCCGGCGAGCCGTTCACCATAAGGAGCGGCAGCAGGAAGTCGTTCCAGATCCACATCACATCGATGATGATGATCGTCGTCGTTACCGACTTCAGCAACGGGAAGATGACGCTGAAGAAGAGGCGGAAGCCCGAAGCGCCGTCAATCGTAGCGCTCTCGTCGATTTCTTTTGGAATACCCTTCACGAAGCCATGGTAGATGAATACGGCCAACGGTGCGCCGAAGCCCCAATAGAGCAAGCCGAGTCCCCATGTGCTCTCGGACAAGTTAAGGTCCTTAGCAAGCTGCAATACCGTCAGCATGATCGATTGGAACGGGATCAACATCGGCATAATGACCAGCAAGTAGAGCAGTGCGCTTGTGCGCGACTTCGTACGAGCTAGCTTATAAGCGGCGATCGAGGAGACGAATACGATACCCGCCAGCCCGACGCCCGTAATGATGAAGTTGTTCAGGAACAGCTTCGGATAGTCGATGAACGACCACACGTACGAGTAGTTCTCGAAGACAAGCTTCTTCGGCAGGGCAACGACGTCAGTCATAACCTCGCCGAAGCTTTTCAAGGAGTTGTTGATGGCTAAGAATAGCGGATACAGGAAGACGAGCGATAGAAGGACCATGACGATCTCAAGTACGATCCGTCCTGCCTTTCCTTGGCGGCTGCGTTTCATTAAGCTTCAACCTCCCTGCGTTTGAAGATCGTTAATTGAATGATAGTGACAAGCAGGACGGCAACGAAAAGGATAAGCGCTTTGGCCGTGCCGTAGCCGTACAGATTGTTCTGGAACGTGTCGCGATAGATATCATAAGCGATACTGTAAGTCGTACCGCCAGGTCCGCCGCCGGTTAGCGACAGAATAACGTCGAATACTTTGATGGAGTTCGTTAATGCCATGAACACTGAGATCGTGATCGACGGTGCAAGCAATGGCAGTGTAATGCTGAAGAATCGTCTAACCGGTCCGGCGCCGTCAACGGTCGCCGCTTCCTTCAGATCATCCGGCACGGACTGAAGTCCTGCGATATAGATAACGAGATAGAAGCCGATCGATTGCCATATCGAGACGAGCAGGATGGACACGAACGCAAGACCGGGCTCGCCGAGCCAGCTTAAGTTGAAGACGCCCCAGCCCGTACTGTTGTACAGCGATTCGAAGCCTTGCATGAAAATGAACTTCCAGATGAAACCGACGATAACAAGGCTAAGAATGTACGGAATGAAGAAGGCCGCTCTCAGCCAAGTGGACGACTTCAGCTTCATGTCGAGTATAACGGCTAACAGAATCGCCAGCACGTTGACGATGATGATGTACAGCACCGCATACTTGATCGTGAACCAAGCGGAGCTGGTGAAGTTGGCGTCGCCTGTGAAAATTTGCTTGAAGTTATCCAGTCCGACGAACGTCGGGTGCTTGGAAATACCGTTCCATTTCGTTAAGGAGTAACGGATCGTCATTGCGAATGGAATATAAAATGCGATAGCGATACAGATCAATACGGGCAATGTGAATATGCCGAACTCAAGCTTCTCGCTCCATTTTCTGCCTAGAGATTTGAACATGAGTACACCTCTTTCGTCACCGTTTATGTAGGCCTGAAATAGTCAAAGCCTATACAAAACAATCTTTTATTGTATGATTAGGAGCAGATATTGGGCGGATGCGCTATAAAGGACTGCGACAGCCTTTTGCGTTTGGCTAAGTACGATTATAAAGCAGCACTATGGGCGTCAAAATGGATTTATGAAAACAGTTAGGGGTAAAAAGGTGAACAGGTAAGCGAAAGCGGACATTGTTGTCGAAAAGGAGGGATGAGCCTTGTTCAATCGGGCATCCAAGACATTTTCCAATCTGATCGAGCTTGTGACTCGAAGGCTTGTGAACAAGCTTATTGTGCTATTTACGACCATTATTATACTCGTCGTCGGATCGCTGACCTTCATCTCGTATCAGATGCTTCAGAAGGAGTCGGTTGCAAACAGCATTGCGAGTACGTCGAACAATTTGCTGCTCGTGAATCAGAATCTAGAGGATTATTTGAATGGGATTAAGCAATTGTCGCTGCCGCAAATCAACTATGACGAGCTGTCCTATGCCATCATGCACGAGTCCGAGGAGTACGCGTCCCGCATGTTTGTAGAGGAGTACTTGCGGAATCTGTATTTTTCGCGCAAAGATCTTGAGGCGATCTACCTGTACGTAGTGGAACAGGACAAGTACTATGCCGTTACGAAGGAAAACTACAATGTCACGGTGCGAACGGCAACCGATCCTAATATTGCACGGCTCTCGTGGTTTCAAGATACGATGGACAGTCCGAATAATCACGCCTATCAATCATTCGAGCTGGCGGGCGCGAAGCCCGGGTATCCGGTGGATACGTCGAACAGCTTCATGGCGTATCATCGGGTTCTTCGTTCGATTGCGTCGAGGGAACCGCTCGCGGTGCTGTCGTTCTATGTCAATCCTTCGATGAAGRATGACATTATCAAAGATATTCCGTTCAGCGAGGGGCAGCATCTGATGTTCCTTAGCCCGGATGATCATATTCCGTTCGCTATGGACGATCCGTCCTTCTACGGCTTTATGAAGCAGGACGGAGCATTGGAGCGGCTGGCGGACGGGAAATCGGGGCGGTTTACATGGTCGGAGGGAGGTCAAAAATATTTGGTCGTCTACAATACGAGCGAGCAGGATGGATGGCAGCTGGTAAAGCCGATACCTTATCGCCAAATCTATGCGGCAGCAACAACGACGCGTAACTTAAACTTCTTGATCGGCTTCCTATTCCTGCTGCTCGCGGTCATCCTGGTGACGTTTTTCTCGAATGCGATTACGCGGCCTCTGAAGAAGCTGTCTTATCAGATGAACYGGTTCAGTCATGGTGACTTCGAGGCCGAGACGGAGGTTGTCGGCAAGGACGAGCTCGCTTATTTATCCCGTCATTTCAACCAAATGGTACGGCGAACGAACGAGCTGATTAACGAGCGGTACAAGATGAAGCTGGTGGAGAAAAACGCGATTTTGAAGGCGTTGGAGGCGGAAATCAACCCGCATTTTCTATATAACGCGCTGCAGGCGATCTCGACCAAGGCGCTTAAAAGCGAGAGGTTCGACATCGCCGATATGATCGATGCGCTGGCGCTTACGCTGAGGTATGCAATCAGCGGCAAGGATATCGTTCGCGCGCGCGAGGAGCTGCAGCATATCGAGCGGTATATGGCGCTGCAGAAGGCGCGGTTCGGGAGCAGGCTGCAGGTCGTTTACGACTGGGACGACTCCCTTATGGAACTGGAGATTCCGAAGCTGTCGATTCAGACGTTAGTCGAAAATGCGATCAAGCATGCGCTCGAGAAGGTGTCCAGCACCGTTACGATCAGTATCGGGGCGAAGGCGGACGCCGAGCATTTGATTATATCGGTCCATGATGACGGACCGGGCTTCACGCCCGAGCGGCTGGAGCAGGTGCGGGAATCGTTCCGCAAGGAATGGGACGAGCGGCAGGGCGATAACGCGGGTGACAGCATTGGCCTCGTTAATTTGCATACGAGGCTGAAGCTGCTCTATGGCGAGGAAGCCGAGCTGCGGATCGTGACGGAGGATAACGCAGGTACGGAAATGCAAATGTTATTACCGCGGGGAGGCGGCAGCTATGTATAGAGTACTAATTGTTGACGATGAGGAGCCGCTGCGCGAGGCTATTCGGATTTTGGGCGATTGGAAGGGACTTGAGGTAAGCGAGGTGCTTGAGGCTTCCGATGGGCTGGGAGCGCTGAAGCTGCTTGAGGCTGGCAGGATCGACCTCGTTATGGTCGATATGAAGATGCCTGAGATGAACGGGATCGAGTTTCTTCAAGTGGTAGAGCGCGACTATCCCGACTTGCTTACGATCGTCATCAGCGGCTATAACGACTTCGAATATACGAGACAAGCCATCCATTCCAAGGTTGTTGACTACCTGCTCAAGCCGATCAACAGGCAAGACTTGAACCAAGCTTTGCGCAAGTCGATCGATCTTCTGGAAGCAAAGCGCAAGCGGGAGAGCGAGTTCATCAACCGCAACATTACACTGAATATGTCGTTGCCGAAGCTCAAGGAGAAAGTGTACCTCTCGATCATCGAGCGCAGCTTCAAGAGCCAGTCGAATGAAGCGTTCCTGCCGCTTATCGGGGCGGATGATCCCAATAACCGATTCGCGGCTATTGTGATGCGCGTGTTGGATATGGAGCGGGTACGGAGCAGAAGGTTTCATAACGATACCGATCTGCTTCACTTCGCCGTCTCTAACGTGCTTAACGAAATTGCGGGCGACCGCTTCCAGTCATTCAGCTTCGCGAATCCGAAGCAGGAGCGTGAGATCCTTGCCGTTCTAACGATGAACGGCGGATATCGCGAGGATATTGCCTACCATTCCCTCCATCAGATGAAGAAGGTAGCCTCCGCCTTGCAGGAGCTGTTCGGCATTACCGTTGTCATCGGAGTCGGAGAGTCTTGCTCGGACGCGCTCGATATAGCTTCCTCCTATGAGGGAGCGAAGGCTGCGATTAGCGGCATGGATCTGCTGCGTCTGAAGGGTGGGATGGTGATGTCGTCCGCCGTTTCGCTTAAAGACGGAGGAATACGCGAGCGTGACAAAGAGCGCGAGCGGGACAGCTCATCGGTGTCGATTACGAGCCGAATGGCCATTATTCGCGGGGCGCTGGAGGCCGGCAACACGCAGCACGCGAGATCGGTACTAGGCGAGCTTACGAAGCGGTGGAAAGCAGCGGAGCGGTTCACGATCGGCGATTCAGACCGCGTTATGGCCGAATATGTCATTTTGCTAAACGATATGGCCTTGGAGCTTGGAGTTAAGGAGGAGCGGCTTCCGATTGGCGAAGAGCATCCGCTCAGATCGATGGGACTGTCATCCGATTACGATTCATTCGAATCGTACGAGAGACTGCTGTTTAGCATACTCGATTATTACAGCGAGCAGATTCGCAAGGCGGAGAGTGCCAATGGGCCGTTTGATGTTGGCGACATTAAGGCTTATATTGACGATCATTACTTCGAGGATATAAAAATTTCGATGTTCGCCGAGAAATATTTTTTAAGTCGGGAATACTTAATGAAGCTGTTCAAGGGGCAGTTCAGTTATGGCATTCACGAGTATGTGCAGAAGGTGCGGATGGACAAGGCGAAGGAGCTGCTTGGCGACTCGGCATTGAAGATTCAGGATATTTCCGAGATGCTGGGCTACAAGGACAAAAACTATTTCAGCAAGGCGTTCCGCAACTATTACAACTTATCGCCCTCGGAATTTCGTACAGCGCAGCAGGACGAATAAGCAAAGCCTGCGCAGGTGGCAAAAAGTGAACCGCTGACAAACTACACTTTTTTACCCTTAACTATTCACTTATGTACATTCTTATCCTATTGCGATTTCTTTACAATAGGCTACGAAGACCACAACAAATGAGGGAAATGGGGGCAACACCATGTTGAAAAGATTTCTCGCGCTGTCGGTCAGTCTCGTACTGGTCGTCGGAATATTAGCCGCATGCGGCGGCAAAAACAATGAAACAAATAACGGTACGAACGCTGGTAACGGCGAAGAAGGCGGCTCGGACAAAGCGGTAACGATTAATATGTTCACGGCATCGCCTGAATACACGGATGCATTCAACGCTTACATTGCAGAATACAAAAAAGTGAAGCCGAATGTAACGATCAACCTTGAAATTATGCAAGCTGACTATAACACGGTATTGAAGTCGAAGATTGCGGCTGGCAGCACGCCTGACGTATTCCAGACAACAGCAGGCGGCGACATCGATACATTCGCCGAATACAGCGCCGACCTGACGAACGAGCCGCTTGCGGCTGCAATGACAGACGCTGTTAAGATCAACATGAGCTCTTCCGACGGTAAAGTACTCGGATTGCCGGTTAAAGGCAACCTGATGATGATGATCTACAACAAGAAGCTGCTTGCTGATGCAGGTATCACTGAAGTTCCGAAAACAACGGCTCAAATGAATGACGCTATTGCGAAGCTTGAAGCGAAAGGCATTACACCGTTCGCCAATGCGTACAAAGAGTGGTGGGTATGGAAGCATATCTTCCAAAACTTCGTGAACGCGGCTGCTGAAGACGCAGGCACAACTCCGAAGGAATTGGTTGCTAAGTTCATCGCTGGCGAAACGACGTTCAAGGATCACCCTGTACTGTACGATAACTTCTTCAACTTCATTGATTCGACGGTTGAGCATGGCACGAACAAGCCGCTTGAGCGCGACAGCAATGCCGAAGTGAGCGACTTTGCAACGGGCAAAGCAGCATTCATGACAGGTAAGGGCGCATGGGACGAAGAAGCGATTAAGAAAATCAGTCCGGACATCGAGATCGGTATCGTAGGTTACCCGGTTAGCGACAAGGCTGAACAAAACCAACTGATTACAGGCGCCGACCAAGCGCTTCGCATCAACAAAGATTCCAAAGTAGCGAAAGAAACAATCGAGTTCTTTAACTGGTTGTACACATCCGATTAYGGCAAACAATGGTTCTCGAACGTAGCGAAAGTCATTCCGCCAATCAAGGACGCTCCATTGCCTGATTTGGTTATGCCGAAACAAATGGAAGAAATTTTGAAAACAGAAAAATCCGGTGACCTGACAGTCAACTACTCGCTCGATACGTTCCACCAAAAATTCGGCGAGCTTATGCAAGCCTACATCGGCGGCAGCAAAAAGAAAGACGCTGCAATCGACGAAATTCAGAAGGCGTGGGTACAATTCGGTTCCGCTCAATAAGAGCTGACCGCATTGGCAGCAGCGTATGAGGTTAGAGCCCAGCACTTTCGCAGTGCTGGGTTTTCTTTATTAGATGTGGAATGGGAGGATGAAAGGACTATGGCGGGTAGACATTCGATTGTGGAAAATGGGCTGTACCTTGTGTTCGATGTGACGGAGAGCGGTGATGTGAGACTGATGCATTTCGGATCAGCGCCGCTGGACGCGGAGTTGATTACAGATCTGCAAATAACGGGCTTCCGCATGCTGGAGCTGCAGCTAACCGGAGAAGATCGGGCCGAATACCATGGCCGCTCGCATCGCGCTTCGTATCCGGGGCTGCGCATGGTATACGGCGGACATGAGGATAGCCGCAACGAGAATGGGCGTCTGATCGCGGTTACGCTCGTCGATGAGGTGACGGGCTTGCGTGCGGTGCAGCACTACCAGTTCTATGACGGCATTCAGACGGTTCGTTGTTGGGTAGAGCTCGTTAATGGCGGCGGTGAAGAGCTTGCGATTGAGTACGTGTCCTCGTTCGCGCTGACAGGTGTCGACAAGGAAGGTATATTGGATCGGAATGAGAAGATGAATCTTACGGTGGCGCATAGCGGTTGGCAGAGCGAGCTGCAATGGCGGACGTACAAGTTGCCGGAGATCGGCTTGTCGCATCTAGCCGATCGCGGATCGAAGCGACTTGCCTTCAGCAATACGGGCTCATGGTCGGCGGCCGAGAACTTGCCGATGGGCGTGCTGGAGAATACGGAGGCCGGCAGCAGCCTATTCTGGCAGATTGAGCATAACGGTTCGTGGCATGCGGAGATGTCCGATCAGAACGATCATATGTATCTGTATTTGAGCGGTCCGACGGAGCATGACAATCATTGGTGGCTAAAGCTTGCGCCTGGCGAGTCATTCAAGTCTGTGCCTGTAGCCGTTGGTGCGGTGCAAGGCGGCTTCGAGCAGGCGATTGCGGAGTTGACGCAATATCGACGCGCCATTCGCCGTGTGAATGATGATAATAAGCTGCTGCGAGTCATCTTCAATGACTACATGAACTGCCTTTGGGGCTCGCCGACGACGGAGAAGCTGCTTCCGCTAATTGATGCAGCAGCTGATGTCGGCTGTGAATATTTCTGTATCGACGCAGGCTGGTACGCGCCGGGCGAATGGTGGGATGGCGTCGGAGAATGGATGCCTTCCGAGGAGCGATTCCCCGAAGGCATCAAGTACGTGCTCGACTATATCCGCAGCAAAGGGCTTATCCCCGGCTTGTGGCTGGAGCTTGAGGTTATGGGCATTAACTCGCCGAAGCTGGCGGAGACGGACGACAGCTGGTTCTTCATGCGGCATGGCAAACGGGTGAAGGATCGCAGCCGCTATCAGCTCGACTACCGCAATCCCGCGGTTATCGCCCATGCCGATGAAGTTATTCGTCGCTTGGTGGAGGACTATGGCGTCGGCTACATTAAGATGGACTATAACATCAATGCGGGTATCGGCACGGAAACTGATGCGGACAGCATGGGTGACGGTTTGCTGCGGCATAACCGGGCGTACTTGCAATGGTTGGATTCGATATTTGCTCGTTATCCCGAGCTGGTCATCGAGAACTGTTCGAGCGGCGGCATGCGGATGGACTACGCTATGCTGAGCCGCCACAGCATTCAGTCGACGAGCGATCAGGAAGACTACGTCAATTATGCGGCGATTGCCGCAGGCTCGCCGGCCGCGCTTACGCCGGAGCAATCGGCGATCTGGTCGTATCCGCTGCGCGAAGGCGATGATGAAGAGGTCATCTTCAACATGGTCAACGCGCTGCTGCTGCGCGTCCATCAGAGCGGACATCTCGCGGAGCTTAGCCCGCGCCGCCGCGAGCTGGTGAAGGAGGCGCTCGATTATTATAAGTCGATTCGCGGCGACATTCGCGAAGCGCTGCCGTTCTGGCCGCTTGGCCTGCCGAGCCACGGCGATGAGTGGGTCAGTCTCGGGCTGCGCCGAGACGACCGCATCTATGTAGCCGTCTGGCGCGTTGCCGGCGAGACGGCGCAAGTGACTCTGCCGCTGCCCGTGCCGCCGCACGGCAGCTCCGCCGAACCGGCGATTCGCTGCGCATATCCGGCAGCGCCCGCCGCGGGCACGGACTGGACGTGGAGCGCGGCTAATAGCTCGCTCACGGTCACACTCCCAGCCGCTCGAACGGCTAGGCTGTTCGAGATCCGGCTGTAAGCGGCGCCTCACGCCCGCTCTCGCCGTCCATCCGCGCCAATAGATATAGTTTCTATATCTATTGGCGCTCAACACACCGATGTTGGCGGAATAGAGCTGGTTTTCAGCTCTATTCCATCCAGCCTCCCCGCCGCAAGGCCTGTTAGGTGTTTATGTGTGAATTAGCCAATTAGTTTGATGAGATGCAACTAATGAGCAATATACCCGGTGGTAGCCACCATCCACGGCAGGAAGCGCTACCCTCCAAAAGGTAGCTAACGGGCAATAGTGTCATTCTAGGCAACTAATTAGTCTTGTACGCGGAACCTCGCCTGTTTAGTTCGATATCAGGCAACTAATCGGGCGGATTTGGTGTTTTTGGCGTGAACCTGCGAATTAGATCGATGAAATGCAACTAATGAGCATGTAACCACCTGTTAGCTGAAATTAGTTCGATGAAAAGACACTACTGGCGGAATAGAGCTGTTTCTCGCCGCATGGCTTTTCACGGTCCACCCGTACGCATCTCCCATTATGCCCCATTCTTTTACAATATCTTAACTATCTATCGCGCTCCCTATTTGTTAGGATAATTCCCAAATGAAAAATAAAGGATAGGGTAGCATGCGAGCGACTTCATTGGAAACGGAAGCTTACAATCAAATCAAGGAGCGGATCGTGCGCGCTGAAGTCATGCCGGGCGTGCTGTTGTCCGAGAATGAGCTGGCAAGCGAGTTAGGCATGAGCCGGACGCCGATCCGGGCTGCGATCGCGATGCTGGAGAAGGAAGGGCATGTCGAGAGCTTCAAAGGACGAGGCGTGCTCGTGAAAGAAATTTCGTTCCGCCAGTTTTGCCAAATGCTCGAAGTGCTTGTATCAATGCAGATGTTCGTCTTGGATATGGCGAAGCAAAGGGAGCTGCATTTCGACGTGGAAGCACTTGGCCTTTACTTGAAACGTCAGGACGTCTCCCGCGAGGAAGGCGACTTTCTAGGCTACTACAATAATTCATTGATGTGCATCGAGACGATATTAAGCGCCATGGGCAATGACTATATGCTTCAAGTGCTTGAATCGTATCGCGGTAAGTTCATCTGCCGGATGGTCACGTTCCGCAAGCAGTTTCCGCAGTTAAAGCCGCAATGGGCCAATGTCATGAACGCCAAAATCTATCAAGCGCTGCAGCGCAAAGACTATGACGGAGCGAAAGCGGCGATCGAGGAAAATTATATGAATACGACGCAGCAGCTTATGCTGAGCGGCGTTATTTAAGAGTGAAGGGTGCCTACGCAGGCATCCTTTTTTGTTTTGTAAAGTTAACATGGTCTTTTACATATCATTTAGACTGCGATAACAATCCACTTACATACAACCTGCATACTGATCTCGGATAGTGATTCTTTCATTGCAAGATCCGAGAGGAGAGAGATTAGTGACAATCGTTCAAGCAATCCGCAATGCAGGTGAAATTTGGTATGACGATGCACGATTCAATACGGACAAGCGTCCGTGGTTCGGCAAGCTGCCGGAGCTGGCAACAGGAGATTTCTCTTTCGCGGTATTGGGAGACCGTTGCGGCATGGCGACAGCGGGCGTATTCGAGAAAGCGCTCGAGGTTGTAGCAGACTTAAAGCCGGATTTCGTCGTTTCGGTCGGCGATTTGATCGAGGGCTACTGGCGCGACGCTGCCGATGCAGAAGCCGAGTGGGAATACATCGATGAAAAAATCAAAGCAACGGAAGTGCCTTTCTTCCACGTTGTCGGCAATCATGATTACGGCAATCAAGTCATGCTGGATGTATGGCGCGATCGCAAGGGCTTCGAATATTACGCATTCCGGGCGGGAGACGCGTTGTTCCTCGTACTCAACACAGAGGATCCGCCGACTGAGCTGTCCGATGAATTTATCGATATTATCAAAAAAGCAACCTACAACGTTCAGAATGATCCGGAACATATGGAAGCGCATATGCAAGCCTTTTACGATGACATCGTAAGCCGCATGTCGCCAGAGCAACTCAAGGAAATGGGACGCATCGACCTAGCGTTCAGCGATGAGCAACTCGCGTTCGCAGAACGCGTGCTCGAAGAGAACAAAGATGTGAAATGGACCTTCATCAGCATGCACAAGCCGGGCTGGAAGTCGGAAGACAAGCGTTACGCCAAGCTGATGGAGCTGCTGGACGGACGTCCGCATACGGTATTCGCCGGACATCTGCACGCCATGGAATATTCCGTAGTCGGCAATGGCGAGCGTATTCAGCTCGGAAGAACGGGCGGCCATGCGCATGGCAACGGACCGGAGAGCGACAACTTGTTCTTATGGGTCAATGTACGTGACGGCAAACCTTCGTACCGCGTCATTCATCTCGACGGCGTACAAGAAATCAACCATTACAAACCGCAAGCACATTCGCATTCTTAAGGAGGCTTATTTATTATGCAACCTATATTCTTCGCACATCTGACCGACACCCATATTAATGTTCCCGGCAAAAATCCGTTATTCGAAATGGACGCAACGAAAAAATTACGCGAAACGTTCGCGGAGCTCGGCAAGCTGAGCCAAAAGCCGGCGTTTGTCGTTATTAGCGGCGATCTTACGCAGGATGGCGACGTAGAGGATTACCGTCATCTTCGCACCGTGCTGGACGAGGAGAAAGCAAAACTTGGCGTACCGGTATATGTTGCCCTGGGCAACCACGATTCCCGCCCGTTTTTCCGCGAAGGATATTTGCAGGAGCTGCCGTCGGAAGAGTCCTACTATTATAGCGTCATGGAAGACAGACTTCGGATCGTTGTACTGAACACGCAAGTTCCCGGCATCCATGGCGGCCGCTTGGATGAAGAGCAGTTGAATTGGCTCCGCGACGTACTTGCAACACCGGCACCGAACGGCACAATCATCGTTCATCACCATCCGGTCGTGCCGACGATGACGCCGATGATGGACAGCCATCTGCTCGACAATCCGCAAGACTTGGCTGCTGCGATCGAAGGAACGGATGTAATCGGTTTGCTGTCGGGTCACATTCACTGCAACAATATCGGCATATTCCAAGGCGTTCCAAGCGCTGCGGCGACCGGCGTCGCATTCGGAATCGAGCCGACGAGCAACGACAGCATGAAGTTCATCGACAACAGCGGCTATAACCTCGTGCTGGTGAAGAACGGGCAAATGGTCGTTCATCCGATGCCGATGGCAGGCGACCAACGAATCGTTTACGAATGGAAGATAGATGCTTCACATGCGCATGCGTAACCAAAGCGCTATGACTTCGAACTGACCGTAAATATATAAGCCCCAGGGGGCCAATAAGGAGATGGAATTAATCATGGCTTACAAAAAAGTAGCTGCTGCTACGCTAGTATCGTTATCTTTGCTGGCAACGGCTTGTGGCGGCAACGCGAGTAATACAGACGGTTCGAACACGAACACGAGCTCGAATGCAAATGCAAATAAGAATTCGGCAAGTGCAGAAAAAGCGGACAATACAGCATCGACCGAACAAGTGACGCTGAAGTTCTATAGCTACAACCTTGCGATTGCCAGCCAGGTTCCGGGTACGGAGAAGCTGATTAAAGAATTCGAGGATGCGCATCCGAACATTAAAATCGATGCCATTCCGGTAGCTTCGACGGATATTAACGCCAAGGTGCAGGCCGATATCGTAGCGGGCACGGCGCCCGATATCGCGCAATTGACGTTCGACGGCCTCGACTTCGCCGTCAACAACTTCAATGCCAAGCCGCTTGAAGATATCGTGTCGGCCGATGAATTACAAAGCAACTTCGAGGGCTTCTCGCCGAACGGCATGAAGCTGGGTCAGTTGAACGGCAAAACATACGGCCTGCCGTTTACGTTCAGTACGCCGGTTCTTTTCTACAATGCGAAGCTGTTCGAAGAAGCGGGACTTGATCCGGCTGTGCCTCCAACGACTTGGGAGCAAGTGAAGGAATACGGTTTGCAGATCGGTGAGAAAACAGGCGTTACCGGCACGCATGTAGGCGGCGCGGCTGGCGGTGACTGGATCATTCAAGCATTGATCGGCAGTAACGGCGGCGCGGCGTTGTCCGAAGACCGCAAAACGATCAAGTTCGGCGAGCCTGAAGCGGTTGGCGCAATCGAGATGTGGCAGGACCTTATTAAGAGCGGGGCGAACAGCAAGCTGAACGACGGCGAAGCGATGGAAGCGTTCAGTCAAGGCAAGCTCGGCATGCTGCTGTTCACGAGCGCGATTCAAAGCTCGTTCGTTGCCGCATCGCAAGCAGGAGGCTGGGAATTGAAGACGGCGAAGATGCCGGCCTTTGGCGACAAACCGACGACGCCGGTCAACTCGGGCAGCGCCTTATTCATTCTGACGGACGACAAAGCGAAGCAGCAAGCGGCATGGGAGTTCTTGAAGTTCGCGACGAGCGAGCGCGGTTATACGATCATTACTTCGGAGATCGGCTACTTGCCGCTTCGTCCGGCTATCGTGGAAGACCCGAACTACTTGAAGGGCTGGGTAGAAGCGAATCCGCTCGTGAAGCCGAACCTGGAGCAGCTTGACTCGCTGAAGCCTTGGGTATCGTATCCGGGCGCGAACTGGAAACAAATCGAAACGATTCTGAATGACTCCGTATCGAAGGCGATCGTGAGCGATGGCGATGTGGCCTCCATTATGCAGGATGCGCAGAAACGCGCCCAATCGCTGATTCAATGAGCTATGATGCTGTAAGCATGACCCGTCATGCAGCAGAAGCGAAGCCGCAAAGCAAGGAACGCAAGTCGTTCCTGCTGCGGCTTGGCCGAATCAAGCCGTACATCTATCTATTGCCGGCTCTTGTTTCGATCGGCTTTTGGATTTATAAGCCGCTGCTGCAGACGTTCCAGCTAAGCGTCTACCAATGGAATTTGCTTCCTACATCGCCGAAGCAGTACGTTGGATTGAAGAACTTCACCAATCTGTTCAACCTGCCCGAGATGGGCATCGCGCTTTGGAATACGCTGATCTACACGGTGGGCATCATTCCATTCTCGCTTATCATTCCGCTTATTATCGCAATCGCAACGGACAATATCGGAAGAAAGGCGAGCAATGTCTATCGCGCGCTCATTTTCTTGCCGATGATCATGGCGCCGGTTGCCGTATCGTCCGTATGGCGCTGGATCATGCATCCGACGAACGGCATATTGAACAAGGCGTTAGTCGACTGGTTTCATCTGTCTGAACCGATCCGGTTCTTCACCGACGAGCATTGGGCGATATGGTCGATTACGTTCATCACAGGCTGGAAGCTGATCGGCTTCAGTACGCTTATATTTTCGGCGGCAATGACGGGTATCAACAAGGAATACATTGAAGCGGCCAAGATTGACCGAGCGAATGGGTTCCAAATCATTTGGCATGTTCTCTTGCCGCTGCTCTCGCCGACGATTCTGTTCATGGCTATGATGAGCACGCTTTTCGCATCGGAAATGAGCTTCTCTTATATTAACGTGCTTACGCAAGGCGGACCTTTCAACACGACGACAAACATATATTACTTGCTGTGGACGTACGGCTTCCAATCGTTCAATATCGGCGCGAGCTCGGCTGCAGCTGTCGTCTTCTTCCTCGGATTCGGCGTGCTTGCTTGGCTGTTCATGAAATTAACGAAAAAGCTGTCGTTCTTCGACAACTAGAGAGGAGGGAACGAAGATGGAGAAGGCTGGACGCAAGGCGGGTTTTTATACGGCTGCTACGGTGAAGCATGCTGCATTGATCGCGCTCGCGCTGCTGGCGGTTTTTCCGCTCTATTGGATGGTCGTAACCTCCTTGAAACCGGAGACCGAAGTGTTCACCTCAAGCTTAATTCCGCTTCATATTACTTTCGATAATTACGTCAAAGCATGGAATGCCATTCCGATGGGTCGCATGCTGGGAAATTCCATGGTCGTGGCTATTATTCAGACAGTTATGCAGCTTTTTACAAGCATATTGGCGGCCTATGCGTTCACTCGCTGGGAATTCCGCGGCAGCAGCTTGATCTACGGATTAATCGCGCTTACATGGCTCGTGCCTTTCCAAGTCATTATGATTCCGAACTATGTCGCRATCAGCGGCTTTGGTTGGCGCGATCATTTGATGGGTCTTATCGTACCTAATATTGCTTCGGCGTTCGCCGTGCTCCAATTGTACAACGCGTTCAAATCGTATCCGAAAACGCTGATCGAAGCCGCAAGGCTGGACGGAGCTTCCGATTGGGGCCTGCTGTGGCGCACGATCATGCCGAATCTGAAGGCTTCGGTCGCTTCGATCGGCATTCTGCTGTTCATCACCTCTTGGAACGATTATTTCTGGCCGCTCCTCGTGACGACGAAGCTGGAAAATACGACGATCCAAAAGGGTCTGCAAATGTTCATCTCCTCCGACGGCAATATGTGGGGAGCGCTTATGGCGGCGACGACGATCGCTAGCTTGCCCGTACTCATCATCTATCTTATGCTGCAACGACAAATTATCGATTCTTTCGTAAAAGGCGGACTGAAATAATGACAACGACAATAGACAGCAACAGCAACAAACGGCTTCTCCAGCTGGAAGGTGCTTATAATGTAAGAGATATCGGCGGTTATGCGACGACTGAAGGGCTATCGGTGCAAAAAGGACGTTTCCTGCGCGCGGACGGACTGCATCGATTAACGGATGACGACCAAGACGCGATTGTGGGAATAGGCGTACGCACCGTAATTGACCTGCGCCATGCTCATGAGCTGGCGCAGAAGCGCAACGTTTTCAACGGCTCGGAGCGCGCTAACTATTACAACATTAGCTTGATTAATCCGGCGACATCGACCAATATGAATATTCGCAGCTTGGGCGACATGTACGTCAATATGCTGGACGAGTGCGGACACCTGCTCCGCGAAGTGTTCGAGCGAATGGCCGAAGCCGAAGGCGACGGCGTGTTGTTCCATTGCGCGGCGGGCAAAGACCGTACTGGCGTCGTCGCAGCCCTGCTGCTTGATCTGGCAGGCGTCGAGCGCTCGGTCATCGTAGCCGATTATGCCGAGACGGAGGTCAATCTCGCGCCGATCATGGATGAGCTGCGCAAGGACCGTCCAGAGCAAATTCCGGCAGAGATGTACGAGCTGTTCCTGGGCAGCGCGCCAAGCAACATGGAGATGATGCTCGACCATCTGCATGGTTCATTCGGCGGCGCGGAAAGTTACTTCGCAAAGATCGGGCTTAGCGATGGGCAAGTGGCAGCTTTGAAACGGATGCTGCTGCAGCCGTAAATCTCAACCTAGCTCACCTTCGTCCACAATTGGGTGTTTGGTTGGATTTCATCCATTCAAACACCCTCTAATTGGCGACAGATCTCGTTTGGCTGGATTTCGTACAGTCAAAAGTGGTCAAATGGACCGAATGAGCTCGATCGCACGCATTTGCCTGTATGTTTTCCAGTTAAAAGTAACTTTCTTCCTAAATCGGCCGTTTTGATTGGATGATTTCCACTCTGGCCACAATTGCTATGGAAGCAGAGCGGCAAGGGATGCTATAATCTTTTCAACACATAAGCGAACGAAGAACGTTCTTGATGCCAATGGCACAGGAACGTTCTTTTTTTGCGTACACGAATTAGTGGAGGGAATAAGCATGAGTTTTGAGAAGGCGCATCAGGCATTCGTAGACGGACATTTGGCCAGCAGGGGCGGAGAACGCAAGGGGAGGCTGGAGAGGGGACACGGTTACGCCGAAAAGCTGTTTTTGCAAAACGTATGGTGGCCGTTATTCGGAAGCTTCGAACATTTGCATCCGGAGTATGAGGTGTACGATTGGAATCGGAAATCGCAATTTCTTGATTTCGCTTTTTTGCCGGCACTTGGCCGTTTGGGCTTGGAATGCGACGGCTTCCAATCCCATGTCAAGGACATGGATCGGCAGAGCTTCAGCTACTCCTAGAACCGAGATTCCTTTCTGACGGGCATGGGATGGAGGATGCTTCACTTTTCGTTTGATGACATTAAGGAACGGCCGGAGGTTTGCCGCATGCTGCTGCAGTTGGCGGTTAGCAGGTCGGTTATGTTGGGAGATCACGCTAAGCCGGCGGTTATTGCGGAGAAAGAGGTTTTGCGGCTTGCCTGGCACTTAGGACGCTCCATTAGACCGATTGATGTTATCAAGGAGATGGATGTGGATTTCCGTACGGCGAGAAAGTGGCTCCAGGCGTTGGTGGCGAAAGGGTGGCTGCATCCGATCAGCAGCGGGCGAGGCGTGCTGTATTACGAGCTGAGGGAAGGCACGCTTGATCTTCTCCTTTCCTGAATAAGCATTTGAGTGGATTTCATCCAATCTAATACGCCATATCGTTCCAGGTCTAAGGTTTGAATGGATTTCGTACAGGCTAATGTGCGCTTATTGGTGGAACGATGGGGAATGTGCGAATTAGGTTGGATGTTTTCCAATCAAATGTAACTTTTTCGCTAGAAGAGGCCGTTTGATTGGACAAAATCCATCCATATGCAAATGGTGCGTCGGGGAAAGGTGCGAATTGGCTCGATAATCGATGCGATTGTACAAATCGTCATTCGTCCATCGAGCGCGCGATAAGCGTTTTGGCGAAATCGTCACTCGGGGTGCGACGAAATCGACATCGGTTTTCGCGTTTTGCTCATATCGGGCGACTGATGGCATCCGCTACGCTGTGTAGGAGAGATGCATCTCACTAAACACAAGCGGAGGTTTAGCCATGAAACGATTGTTAGCAACAACACTCGGCATCGCGGTGCTGGGAACGACGTTAATCGCTTGTTCTTCTAATGGGGGGAACGCAGCAAACGGTAACACCAATACAAATGATTCGGCGAACCAAACACAGAATGCCGCCGAAGCGACAACTTATCCGATTAAGACAGACAAGAAGCTGTCCTACTGGGGAGAAATCAACGGCAACTTGATCGGCGTGAAAGCATCGCACAGCGAAGTTCCTTTCTTCCAAGACTGGCAGAAGCAAACGGGCGTATCGCTCGACTTCACCGCGCCGCCAACCGGCCAAGTGAAAGAAGCGCTTAACGTCATGCTCGCATCCGGCGATCTTCCGGATATGATCGAATTCAACTTCCTGGGCGACTTCCCGGGCGGTCCGGAGAAAGCGATCAACGACGGCTATATTTTGAAGCTGAACGATCTGATCGACAAGTATGCTCCTAACCTGAAAAAGTTCCTGCAAGAAAATCCCGACATCGACAAAATGGTCAAAACCGACAACGGCAGCTACTACGCCTTCCCGTTCATTCGCGGCGACGAGTATCTTCGCGTGTTCCAAGGGCCGATCGTTCGCCAAGACTGGCTTGACGAGCTAGGCCTCCCGGTTCCGGAGACGATCGACGATTGGACGGCTACGCTCACGGCATTCAAGGAGAAGAAAGGCGCAGCGGCGCCGTTCGCGGTCGTCAGCAAGCCGCGTTTCTTCAACGAATCCGGCAACGGCGCGTTCCTCGGCGCATTCGGCGTGACGAGAGGTTTCTATTTGGAAGACGGCGCCGTTAAGTTCGGCCCAGCCGAGAACGGCTACAAAGAATACCTCAGCCTGTTCAGCGATTGGTACAAAAAAGGCTTGATCGATAAAAACATCGCCACCGCCGATTCGAAGGCGCTTGACGGTAATGTCGCCTCCGGCGCAACGGGCGCAACGGTAGGCAATGCCGGCGGCGGAATCGGCAAGTGGCAGCCGCTTGTTGCGGCTAACGATCCAAAGGCCGTGCTCGTCGCAGCTCCTTATCCGGTTCTTAAGAAGGGCGATACGCCGAAGTTCGGTCAGAAGCATAAAGCGTACGCGTCCGAAGGTACCGTTGCCATCACGACTGCAGCGCAAAACCCTGAGCTTGCCGTTCGTATGCTGGACTACGGTTACAGCGAGGAAGGMCGCATGTTCTTCAACTTTGGTACGGAAGGCGTAAGCTACGAAATGAAGGACGGCTACCCGACTTATACCGATCTATTGATGAAAAATCCGGACAAGCTCGCTCCGGCGCAAGCGATCTCGCTTTATGCCCGCGGCAGCTACAACGGTCCGTTCATTCAAGACAAACGTTACGCCGAGCAGTTCTTCGCCCTGCAAACGCAGCGCGACGCGGTGAACATCTGGCAGAAGACGGACGCGGACAAATACAGCTTGCCGCCGATTACGCCTACGCCGGAGGAGAGCACCGAGTTCGCGACGATTATGAACGACGTGAACACGCTCGTGGACGAAATGACGCTCAAAATTATTTTGGGTTCGGATTCCCCGGACCAGTTCGAAAGCTACGTGCAGAAGATGAAGTCGCTTAACTTGGATCGCGCAATCGAAATTCAGACTGCCGCCTTGGAGCGCTACAACAACCGGTAACAGCAAGGTTAGACGTAAAGGAGGGGGCGGGGCGGCGCTGGCCGCCGCCCTCGTCCCATTTTTTGGATCGAGGTGACTAGCTAGTGGTAAAAAGCAGGTTTGTGCGCGATTTTATGCTTAATAAATATTTGTACATCATGATGATTCCCGTTCTTGCCTATTACGTCATCTTTCATTATGCACCGATGTACGGCGCGCTGATCGCATTCAAGGAATATTCGCCGATGAAGGGCATTCTCGGCAGCGACTGGGTCGGGCTTAAGCATTTTTATGATTTCTTCAACAGCTATTACTTTGTTCGCATCCTTAAGAATACAATCGTCATCAGCTTATATTCGCTAATCTTCGAGTTTCCCGCGCCGATTCTGCTCGCGCTGCTCATCAACGAGATTCGCAGCAAGTCGTTCAAGCGCGTCGCCCAGACGATCACGTATATGCCTTACTTCATATCGCTCGTCGTCATCTGCGGGATTATTACCGACTTTACGAATGCTGACGGCATTATCAATAGACTGCTCATGACGCTTGGCTATGACGGGCAGGCGATGCTCCAGAAGCCGGAGCTGTTCCGCCCGATCTACATTTTGTCGGAAATCTGGCAGCGCATCGGTTGGGAGTCGATTATTTATATCGCCGCGCTGATGAGCATCGACCAGGAGCAATACGAAGCGGCAAGAATGGACGGCGCGAGCCGGTTCAAGCAAATTTTCTACATTACGCTGCCCGGCATTATGCCTACGATTGCAATCATGCTCATTCTTCGAATGGGCAACCTGCTCAACGTCGGCTTCGAGAAAATCATATTGCTGTACAATCCGGTCACGTACGAAACGGCCGACGTCATCTCGTCGTTCGTCTACCGGAAGGGGTTGCTGGAGTTCGGCTGGAGCTACAGCTCCGCGGTCGGCTTGTTCAATTCCGTCATTAACCTGATTCTTCTGATTACCGCGAATTATATTAGCCGCAGAGTCAACAAAAGCAGCTTATGGTGAGGTGAGGCAAAATGAAAAAAGATACGAGTCTGCAAGAAAGAGCGTTCGACATCGGCATATACGGCATTCTGAGCTTACTGGTCATCGCTACGCTGTATCCGCTCTTGTACGTGCTGTTCGCGTCGTTCAGCGACGCGGGTCAGCTGATCGTGCACAAGGGCATTCTATGGAAGCCGGAAGGGTTCTCTATTGCCGCCTATAAGAGCGTGTTCGACAATCCAGGCATCATGATCGGCTACAAAAATACGCTGTTTATCCTGTTCTTCGGCCTTATGCTTAATCTGCTCATGACGGCGCTTGGCGCTTACGTGCTGTCGCGGAAGAACGTACTTTGGAACAACGCGTTCATGATCGTCATCGTGTTCACGATGTTTTTCAGCGGCGGCTTGATCCCGCTGTACCTCGTGGTGAAGGGCGTCGGCTTGCTCGACTCGCTATGGTCGACCATCGTGCCGTTCGCAATCAGCACATTCAATCTGATCATTATGCGTACGGCGTTCATGGGCATTCCCGATACGCTGGAGGAGTCGGCGAAGATCGACGGAGCGAACCATTTTACGATCCTATTCCGGATCATCATTCCGCTCTCCATGCCGGTTATCGCCGTTATGATTCTGTATTATGCGGTCGACAAGTGGAACGGATGGTTCTACGCTTCGGTATTCATTAAGAGCCGGGAGCTGTTCCCGCTGCAGCTCGTGCTGCGCGAAATTCTGATCGCGAACTCGACCGACAGCATGTCGGCGGGGGCTTCGGCAGGAGACCGCCATCAGATCGGCGAAACGATTAAATACGCGACGATTATGGTCGCCACCGTGCCGATTCTTTGCGTGTATCCGTTCGTACAACGTTTCTTCGTCAAAGGCGTTATGGTCGGCTCGCTCAAAGGGTAACGGGATTCACGTAGTCCATTAACAAATTGTACGGGGAGAAGGGAGCTTGAACGGGTTATGCATTTGCATTCAACGAGCAATATAACGGATATTCCATCCATCTGGCAAGACATTCAGGCCAAGGTCGATCGGATGATCGCGTTAATCGGCGCGAAGTCGCCGCATATGGCGGGGGCGGACGGCAAATACGACGACCAGCGCATCGACTGGTGGACGTCGGGCTTCTGGCCGGGCCTATTATGGGTCATGCACGAGGTGACTGGCGAAGATCGATATAAAGAATCGGCATGGGAGTGGGACGAGAGGTTGGAGCGCCAGATGCTTCAGCCGAACTCGTTCGACCACGACGTAGGTTTTCACTTCCTGCCGACCGCGGTTGTGAAGCACCGTCTCACTGGCGATGAGGATGCGAAGCGCCGCGCTCTGTTCGCGGCGAACTTCCTGGCCGGCCGATTCAATCTGAACGGCCAATTCATCAGAGCTTGGAACGGCAATATGCATGGCTGGTCCATTATCGATACGAGCATGAATCTGTCGCTGCTGTACTGGGCGTCGCTGGAGAGCGGCGATCCTCGCTTCGCGCAGATCGCGACGGCGCACGCGAATACGGTGCTGAAGCACTTCATCCGCGAGGACGGCTCGGTTCGCCATATCGTCTGCTTCGATCCGCTCACGGGCGAATATGACGAGACGCTCGGCGGCCAAGGCGCCGCGCCCGATTCCGGCTGGAGCCGGGGAGCGGCTTGGGCGCTGTACGGCATGGCGAATACGTATCGCTATACGGGCGATGCCGCCTATCTGCGCGCTTCCCAGCGCGTAGCCCACTATTTCCTCGCGAATCTGCCGGAGGACCATGTTCCGCATTGGGACTTCCGCGCAAGCGAGACGCTGGAAGGCGAGCCGCGCGACAGCTCGGCGGGCGCGATCGCGGCTTCCGGTCTGTTGGAGCTTGCGGGACTGCTCGCCGAGAAGGAAGGACGCGTCTACCGCGAAGCGGCGGAGCGGATGCTCGGCTCGCTTTATGCGATTTATGGCACTTGGGACGACAACGAGCACGAAGCCATTCTGAAGCACGGAACGGGGCATAAGCCGGCGGGGCAGAACGTCGATGTGTCGCTGATCTACGGCGACTACTTCTTCGTTGAGGCGGTCGCGAAGCTGAACGGCTGGAAGCAGCGGGTGTTCTAGTCTAAGCAGCAGAAGAAGCGCGAATAGCTCGAATGGATTTCTCCATTCGGGTTATTTGTGCTGTTATGGCGCTGTTTTGAGGGCGTGTGGACGTTTCGTCAATCGTTTTGAACGTTTTGCGCATTCCTCGTTCCGTGGTCTTTTGGTTATAATAGGGGTCTAATAGGCAACTTGCAGGCGAGGAGACTTAGCTTGAATATTCGAGAGATATGGCAGAAGCGAAAAAGCATTATCGTCACATGGCTCATTTCATATAGCGCTGTTCTGTTCGTTCCCATCCTGATTAGCTTGATCGTTTACTCCCAATCCAGCGCGGCGCTCAGCAGCGAAATTCACCGGGCCAACGATTCGTTGCTGAAGCAGGTCCGCTATACCATCGATAATCAGATCGATCTGATGAAGCGGCTTACAATGGAAATGACGTGGAACGCGAAGCTGCAGACGCTTATGTATTCCAGCCGCTCGGAGGCCGAAGCCCAGTTCGAGGCATACCAGCTGGTGAAAGAATTCCGGATGTACCAGACGTCCTATGCGGCAATCGACGAATTTTACGTGACCTGGGAGCGGGAGGGCGCCGTGCTGCGTTCCGGCAATGTCAGAGACATGGAAACCGCATATTATACCCTGCATCGCACCGGCAAAATGAATTATGAGCAGTGGGTATCGGCCATCGAGCAATCGGAGCACAATCAATTCATGCTTCTTCCGCATCTGGACGCCGCGCCGCCGCAGACGGCGATCGCGTATATTACGCATCTGCCGAAGGACTTGAACGGCAAGGAAGCGGGAACGGTCGTCGTTATGGCCGACACGTCCCGGTTTCTGGATGCGATCGACAACATTTCCGGCTTCAGCGGCGGTTACGTGCTCATTATGAACCGCAACAATGAGGTATTGCTCTCCAACTTGCCGGAGCAGTCGGGTGAAGACGTCATCCTGGACAGCGTCCAAAGCGGCGGGGAAGCGATGCCCGCCTCGATGAAGGCTGGGGATTCGGAAATCTTTTACGTGCAGTCATCGGTATCCGATCTGAAGTATGCGCTCGTCATTCCGAGCAGCATCTACTGGGAAAAAGCGGAGTACGTGCGCAAGTTCACGTTCGTCAGCGTGTTGATCAGCATTATGGGCGCGGGCGTGCTGACGTGGTTTTTCATGCGCCGCAACTATTCGCCGATCCAGCAGCTCGTCAGGCTGTTGTCGGACAAGAACGGGACGGAGGAGCGTACCGAGTGGAACGAACTCAGCTTCATCCAGCGGGCGATCAGCAAGACGAGAAGCGAGAAGGAAACGATCGCGCAGCAGCTGCAATCCCATCAGAATGTATTGCGCTCGAATATGATCAACCGGCTGATGAAGGGGAAGCTGGATTCGCCGATTCCGTACGAGGAAGCGTTCAGGTCGTTCCATATGAAGCTGTTGTCGGATGAGTTTGCCGTTATTTTATTTGTTGTGGAAAATGATGAAAGCCTATACGAGAAGCTGCCGGGCATCGATACGAACGATCGGYGGAAGTTAATCCAGTTTATTATTAGCAACGTTGTCGAAGAGCTGGTATCCGAGCATGGTCATGCCGGCTACGTTGCGGAAATCGACGATATGATGGTTTGTTTGGTAAGCTTATGCGAGGAGAGGGCGGAATTCTACAAGGACGRTTTGCATGCGATCGCAACCGATGCGCAGCGCTTCCTGGTGCGGTACGAGATGGATCTTACCGTATCTGTCGGAGGTAAGCATGCATCCTTGGCCGGTATTGCCGCGGCTTACCGCGAGGCGGTTGATGCGATGGAGTATAAGATGGTACTCGGCAAAAAAGGGATCATTACGTACGACGACATTCGCGTGAATCCCGAGGAAGCGGTACAATTCGGGTATTACTATCCGCTGCAGGCCGAGCAGCAGTTAATTAATCTCATTAAGATTGGCGACTTCGAGCAGGCTTCAGCCTTCATGAATGATATTATGGATCGAAATACGCAGAAACCAATCCTATCGCTTACGCTCGCCAAGTGCTTCATGTTCAACCTGGTCGGTACGATGGTTAAGGCGATTAATGAGCTGGGCGACGGAGAGGGAAGCGTGCTGAGCGACAATCCGCTCTGGATGGACAAGATCATCGCTTGCGACACGATTCAGGAAATGCGGCAGGAGTTGGTGACGCTGCTGAAGAATGTATGCGCATTCGCGTCGGTAAGGATGGAGTCCAATGTTACGATGGAGCGTGCAGAGTCGCTCCGCGAACTGACAGCCGGCGTGCAACGGCATATTGAGCACCATTACGGCGATTCGAATCTGAATGTAAATACGATCGGAGAGCATTTTGACCTGAAGGGCAGTTATTTGTCTAAGCTATTCAAGACGCAGACGGGCGAAGGGCTGCTGGATTATTTGCATAAGCATCGCATCGTACGGGCGAAGGAATGGATGGTCTTGCATCAGGAATCGGTAAGCGATGTTTCGAAGCTGGTTGGCTACAATGACGCGGCGACGTTCATTCGGGTTTTCAAGAAATACGAGGGCATTACGCCGGGCAAATATAAGGAAATGCATGATGGGAAGCGGTTTACGCCGTGAAAGAGGTGAAGGGAAACATGGAACGAAGGTATCGCGCGAGAAGTGTGATCTTGATAATGCTAGTCGTTGCTCTGCTGCTCGCAGCATGCAAGCAGACTGATGACGCGGCGGTTTCGCCTTCGCCTACTTCACAGCCTGCGGGTGACGGAAGTACCCTTACGTATTGGGCGGAGCTGAACGGCAACGCGGCTAGCGTGAAGCCGAGCTTCCAGGACGTCCCTTTCTTCCAAGAGTGGCAGAAGCGTACGGGGGTGAAGCTGCAGTTCATTCAGCCGCCTGCCAATCAAGCGAAGCAGGCCATCAATGTGTTGCTTGCATCGGGGGAACTGCCGGATGTCATCGAGTACGAGTGGGCGAACTTCCCCGGCGGACCGGAGAAGGCGATTAAGGACGGATATATTTTACGGCTTAACGATCTGATCGATCAGTATGCGCCTAACCTGAAGAAGTATCTCGCGAAGCATCCGGAGATCGATAAGCAGATTAAAACGGCCGATGGCAGCTATTACGTCTTTCCTTTTATTCAAGGCGACGTTAGGCTGCGTACGTATCAAGGTCCGATTGTCCGCCAGGATTGGCTGGACGAGCTGGGGCTTCCGCTGCCGAGAACGATCGATCAGTGGCATGACATGCTGGTGGCGTTCAAGGAGAAGAAGGGCATAGAAGCGCCGATGTCATTTCTCGGTACGCCGAACCCATTGTTCGGTATCGAGAACGGCGGGTTCGTTGGAGCGTTCGGCGTTAAGAAAGGGTTCTATCTGGACGGCGAAGGTAAGGTGAAGTTCGGACCCATAGAGGCGGGCTATAAGCAGTTTCTAGCTTTGTTCCGGCAGTGGTATGCGGAAGGGCTGCTCGATAAGAACATGGCTACCGTCGATACGAAGACGCTGGACGCCAGCATGATTACCGGACGGAGCGGCGCTACGATCTGGAATGCGGGCGCGGGCATCGGCACATGGACGCCGATCGTCAGAGAGCTTGACGAGAAGGCGAGCTTCGTGCCCGCGCCGTATCCGGTGCTGCATGATGGCGAACGCCCGAAATTCGGCCAGCGCGTCTATTCTTATATGAGCAGCGGAGGAGTTGCCATCTATGCCAAGAGCGACAAGGCGGTGGAAGCCGTCCGCATGCTGGACTACGGTTACGGTCCTGAAGGGCATCTGCTCTTCAACTTCGGTATCGAAGGCGTCAGTTATACGATGGAAGGCGACAAGCCGACGTATACGGACCTTATTCTCCGCAACCCGGACAAGCTTGCGCCGGCCCAGGCGCTTGCGATGTACAGCCGGGCCAGCTACTTCGGACCCTTCGTGCAGGATGTGCAATACTTGGAGCAGTATTATATGATGAAGGAACAGAAAGACGCGATGGTAGTTTGGTCAGATACGGATGCGGATAAATATATGCTTCCTCCTGTTCAGAAAACCGAGCGGGAGAACGCGGAGCTGTCGGCCATTATGCAGGACGTTACGACGCTCGTCGACGAAATGTCGCTCCGCATCATTCTGGGAACCGAGCCGGTCGAGGCCTATGACGATTTGGTTTCCCAAGTCAAAGCGCTTGGCATTGATCGGGCAATTGCAATCCAAGAGGCTGCTTTGAAACGGTATAACTCGCAATAGAAGAGCGACAGGAGGAATGGATAAATGAATTCTTTTCGCGCACTGGTGCTGGAGAAGCAGGACGAGGAAGTAACGGCGAAGGTGAGGACGTTGCGGATCGATGATCTGCCGGAGGGCGATCTGCTCGTCAAGGTCGCATACTCCAGCGTCAATTATAAGGATGCGTTAGCCTGCAAGACAGGGAGCAATATTGTTCGCAGCTATCCGTTCGTTCCGGGCATCGATCTCGCGGGCGTTGTCGTATCATGTGAAAACGGACGATATCGCGCAGGTGAGGAAGTGCTTATTACAGGGTATGGACTTGGAGTCTCGCATTACGGCGGTTATAGCGAATATGCGCGAGTGCCTTCGGAATGGGCGGTGAAGCTTCCTGAAGGCTTGACGATGAAGGCTGCGATGGCGCTCGGAACGGCTGGTTTCACTGCGGCGTTATCGTTGTACGAGCTGGAACGGGACGGACTCCGGCCGGATAAAGGATCTATGCTCGTCACGGGAGCATCCGGCGGTGTCGGCAGCATTGCGGTAGCTATTGCTTCCCGGTTAGGTTATGAAGTGACGGCAAGCTCGGGGAAGGCGGACATGGGTGATTATTTGCTTGGACTTGGCGCTACACGCGTCGTATCGAGGGAAGAGATCGTTTCCCAGTCATCCGCACCGCTAGGCAAGCAGTTATGGGCGGGAGCCATTGATTGCGTCGGCGGCAAAACGCTGGCATCGATTATCGCGAGCTTGAATTATGGCGGGGCCGTAGCGGCGAGCGGCATGACGGGCGGAATCGATCTCCCGACCTCCGTATATCCTTTCATCCTGCGGGGCGTGCGTTTGATCGGCATCGATTCGGTCATGGCGGACATGGAGAAGCGGCTCCGCGTATGGGAGCTGCTGGCCGGACGCTACAAGCTGGATAAGCTGGATGCCATGAGCGAGGTTATCGAGCTGGAACAGGTTGCGGCGTATACGAAGCGCATGTTAGAGGGGGATTCGCGCAAGCGGATGGTCGTGAAAATATAAAAAAAGCGCTATCCGCCGTAGTGAGCGGGTAGCGCTTTGGGTCTTATCCGCGTTGCAATCTGCGTGCGCGGAATTGCTTGTATTGGAAGTACACCGTGCAGCCGATGCAGTAGCCGAGCAGCGCGGCGAACGCCGCAGCGCCCATCATCGCCGCAAAGATGTTGCCTGCCGCTGTCCAGCCGAATAACAAGCTGATCAACGACAAAGTGAGGAAGCCTACGGCAAGCGAGTTGTTGAATCGTTGCAGCTCGGCTGCTTCCGTCTGGGACTTCGCTACGAGCTGCGTAAGAAACGGACGAGCGATCCGAATGAACAGATTCGCCTTCGCCCCGAATATAAGGCCAATCACCTGAATGACGAACAATGCCGCAATAATCCATGTTGCCTGCGTAAGGAAAAACGCTATTAAGAAGATCACAATACCTGCCTGATTGCTTCGCACGTACGGAATAGGTATCTCTTTCATGTGTATACCAACTTTCCTTATCGGAATTAAAATATTTAATTTGATTATAGATCGAAGCATCGTTTTTAGCAATAGATCAGATGCTCCAGTCGAACAATATCGCAAAAAAAGGTTGCGATATCCGTCCGCATTGAAATACCCGTCCTTTTATAGCATAGTTAGGAGAAATAACCTGCCAGGGGGCAGGGAAACGAATGGAAAGCGAGCGTGCGGCAATTATGAGAGTTCATATCTTGATTGCGGATGACGATAAGCATATACGCGAACTGCTTCGGTTTTTTTTGCGCAAGGAAGGGTATGAAGTGTTCGAGGCGGAGGATGGCGAGCGGGCATCGGCGCTGATGGAACAGGTGCAAATTCATCTGGCGGTCGTCGATGTGATGATGCCGGCGAAGGACGGGTTGGCGCTATGCCGCGAAATTCGGTCGTACTACGACATTCCCGTTCTTATGCTGACGGCGAAAGCGGAGATGGCGGATAAAGAGCAAGGTTTCTTGGCGGGGACGGACGATTACATGGTGAAGCCGTTCGATCCGAAGGAACTGCTGTTCCGCATCAAGGCACTGCTTCGCCGCTATCAGATGGTGTCGTCAGAAGTCATTCGGCTGAATGGAGTTACCATCGATCGCGGCAGTTACGAAGTGTGGATCGGCGATGAGCGGATATCTTTGCCGTTGAAGGAGTTCCAGCTGCTGGCGCAGTTAGCGGGTCACCCGGGTCGGATTTTCACGCGGGAGCAGTTACTGCAGCTAATATGGGGTTCGGACTTCATGGGTGATAGCAGGACGATCGACGTACATATAAAGAGGCTGCGTGAGAGGTTCGAGGGCCGGGAGCAAGACCTCATCCTAACAACGATAAGAGGGCTTGGCTATAAGTTGGAAGTGCCCGGCAGATGAAAATAAAGACGAAGTCGCTTTATGTCCGAATCGTGCTCACCTTCGCCTTCATCGGTTTAATAAGCAGCATAGCGGGATTGTTATGCTCCAGTATGTATTATCAGTCCAAGCTGCTCACGGGCAATGAACGGAAAGCCGTTCAGATCGGCAATGAAATCAAGACGCTGCTGGAGAAGACGCCGCAGCTTGCGATGGACAGCTACTTGGCTCATATCGCTAATCTCGGCTACCAGATTTATGTCGTTAACGACCGCAAGGAAGGGGCGTTTTACGGCTCGTCATTTCGCAGAGGAGGACTTGATCCGGCTGACGAGGAACGCGTGCTGAACGGAGAACTATATTACGGCACAGCCTCCGGTTGGGGCTGGTTGTCGGTGTCCAACCTGTTCGAGGATAGCTTGCGCAATACGGTAGGCGTTCCGATGACGGTGAACGGTGAGCGTTACGCGTTGTTCATCCGTCCCGATCTGCAGCAGCAGCTTGGAGATATTCGGATTATTATGGCGGTGCTGCTGGGAAGTACATTCGTATTCAGCCTCTGTTTGATCGTTATCTTCACGACGTATATCGTTAAGCCTATCAAAAAGCTCACCGAAGCGACGAGACGGCTGGTCGGCGGCCGCTTCGATGTTGAGGTGCCGCTCGATGTGGCACGGCAGGACGAGCTCGGAAATTTGGCGCGGCATTTTACGGAAATGGCATTATCGCTGAGGCAGCTGGACGAGATGAGGCAACAGTTCGTCGCCAACGTGTCGCATGAAATTCAATCGCCGCTCACGTCCATTCAAGGATTCGTGCAAGCCGTTCTGGATGAGGGTTCGACGCTGGAGGAGAAGGAACGCTACTTGCACATTATCGATGAGGAGAGCAGACGCTTATCGGCATTAAGCAAGCAGTTGCTGACGCTCGCGGCGCTCGACAATCAGTCGCGCACCCCCGATGTGACGACGTACAGGCTGGATGAGCAGCTTCGCCAAATCATCATTTTGCTGGAGTGGGAGTGGACGAGCAAGGGGCTCGAGTTGACGCTCGACCTGCCGGAGACGACGATTACGGCGGATGAGGGGCTGCTCTATCAGGTGTGGCTGAATCTAATCGTTAACAGCATGAAGTTCACGAGCAAAGAAGACTCAATCCGAATTGCGATTCAATCCGAGCAACCGGAGGCAGTTGTCGTTACGGTGAGCGATACGGGGATCGGCATCGAGGCCGACCAGGTACAGCATCTGTTCGAGCGGTTCTACAAAGCGGACAGGTCGCGGGATCGAAGCCGCTCCGGGAGCGGGCTGGGCCTGTCCATAGCGAAGGATATCGTAACGCTGCACGGAGGAACAATTACCGCGGAGAGCGAGTTAGGCATCGGAACGATCATCACCGTAAAGATTCCAAAACACCAGCTGCAGAACGTTTTGTAACACTCCGTTCATCGTGCGTTCATATTTCCTCCCGATAATGAGGGGGAATTGAACGGACTGGAGGATGATCGCGCAATGTTTGGATTATTGTTGTTTCTGCATTTGGCCGGTCTCGCGCTATGGATAGGTTCACTGGTGACGATATTGGTTGTGCTGCCGCTCGTAAGGAAGAATGTGAGCACGGTTGAAGCGAATATTTTAATTGGCAAAATAACGCGCGCGTTCAGCTGGATCTCGCACCCGAGTGCGCTGTTTGTTCTCGTATCAGGAGTACTCATGCTCATTCAGATGGAGCTGGGTTCGGACAAGCCGCTATGGCTGGACGTAATGGAGAAAGGCGGAGGCACGATCGCCCTGTTATCGCTTATATTAACGGGGATATTCGGGGGTAAGCTGAGGAAGAGGATCAACCTGGCGGGTACTGCTTCCGGAGCAACGCAAGCGTCGGCTTCGCAAGCGGTGAACCTGTCGAGTTACTTGACGTTGTCGGCGATTATCGCGGCGGCAGTCATTGCCGTGCTGCTTATCGTTAGCCTCAAGCTGTAGCGCGTACGAGCGTAGGAAGCGGATGAAGATAGAGATACCCTTGCTTAGCAGAAGGGGACGCTCTATCTTTTTTTGCATATCCGTAAAATGTGACTGCTTAAACATTTTGTTGGCGAAGCTTGCCCGAATTTCTGTATAATGTCTCCATAACTGACGACTGGAACGTAGAAAGGGCGGATGAAGTCATGTCACCAAGGAATCCAGAGAAGGACCGCATCGCGAGAGAACGGCGCATCGAGCAAATATTGGACAGCGCGCTTAAAGTGATGGCGATCAAAGGCTTCCAGCCGACGAGCATGCAGGACATTGCGAAGGAGGCCGATGTTAGTATCGGCAACGTGTATCACTACTTCGAATCGAAGGACGAAATATTCAGCGAGGTGCTTCGCAGAGGACAGACGAATTACGGTATTCATGTGACGGACATTTCGAAGACGACGTTCCCGCCTCTTACGAAGCTGACTACGATCTGTTCCTCGTGGCTGTCCATTCAGACGAGCTGGGCGTTCACCATTCTGATGCAAAGCGCGCGCTTATCCGATGCAACGCCGAATGAGATCAGACGGGCGGTAACGGATCGTTTCACGACAAATTTGCAGCCGGTTGCGAACATTATGCGCGACGGAGAAGATCGGTCTGACGGCAACGGTATCGACGCCGTACAACGAGCCGTTCAACGTGGCGCGCAAGTTCTCTTCGCTTGATCATATTAGCGGCGGCCGCGCAGGCTGGAACATCGTGACGTCGCAGCAGGATGTCGAGGCGTTCAACTACGGCAAGGATAAGCATCCCGAGCACGGCCTTCGTTACGAGATGGCGCGGGAATTCGTCGATGCGGTTACTCGCCTATGGGACAGCTGGGAAGACGATGCGTTAGTGCTCGACCGCGAGGCGGGACAATTCGCGGACGGTTCGAAAGTTCGGACGGTCGACTTCAAGGGCAATTGGTACAAAACGCGCGGTCCGCTTAATGTACCGCGTTCGCCGCAAGGCTATCCGGTTCTGATCCAGGCCGGCTCTTCCGGGCCGGGCCAGGATTTCGCGGCAAGCACGGGCGAGGTCATCTTCACGGCGCAGCAATCGCTTGAAGCGGCCAAAACGTTCTACGAGAGCGTGAACAGCAAGCTGGCGGACTATGGCAGGGAACGCGGCAGCATGAAAATCATGCCGGGCCTGTCGCCGATTCTCGGCGCGACGGTAGAAGAGGCGCAAGCTCGTTACCGCCAGCTGCAGGAGCTTATTCCTCGTTCGGCGATTACCGGATTCCTGTCGGCCTTCCTGAATATCGATCTTAGCGGTTACTCGCTTGACGATCAATTGCCGGACATTCCGGATCCGGTAGAGAAGTCGAACGGCATGAAGAGCCGCGTCCAGCTTATTATGGATATGGCGCGCAGCGAGCAGCTGTCGATGCTGGAGCTTGGCAGACGGATACTTGGTGCGAGGGGACATATGCAATTCGTCGGAACGCCCGAGCAGCTAGCCGATCTCATGGAGCATTGGTTCGATGAGTACGGCTGCGACGGCTTCAACATTATGCCTCCGGTGCTGCCGGGCGGACTCGACGACTTCGTTGATCAAGTCGTTCCGATTCTGCAGCAGCGCGGTCTGTTCCGCGAAGAATACACCGGCAGCACGCTGCGCGAGCATCTGGGGCTGGAGCGTCCCGGCATCGGACATTTCCGCAACAAGTGGGCATCGGTGCAAGGAGAAGCTGCCAATGCGAGCGTGAATGAGAGTCTAGTCGGCAGCGGTAACGATGCGGCGGTAGCGGGTCAGTGACCTAGTCTCACTATTTAATGAGGCTAAGCTCACTGAATAAGGCCAGATAAGAGTCGTTAATAGAAATAATGAAGAAAACCTCACTCCTCATGAATCTAGATTCATGAGGAGTGAGGTTTTCTTCATTCATGTTAGGCTAGTATCTACCTACCGGCTCCTCCCACCAGCCGAACGACACAACGGCAGGAGCGGAGCGGTGCATCGGTCCGGTCAGCGTGAACAGCAGCGATTGGCCTGGGCCGAAGATCCAGCGCCCGTCCTTCTCGCATGTAATACTCGAGTAGCCCGGTATGACCCGGGTCGAGACGGGGACGGCGCCGAGCGTCTTAGGATCGAGCTCGCTGCCGAATTGCACCTGACCGCAAGGCGCCGGTCTCGGATGTATCGTTAGATTCGTTGCCGATACTTCATGCGACATCATGCCGCGAGTAGGCAGGCCGTTGCAGAAGCAGATTTGCGAGACGAGAGGCTCATGCGACAAATTGCTAATGACGTATACGTCAAAAAATAGATTAACGCCGGAATGAGGCGGGTTGACGAGCGCAGCCCAGACGCGGTTGGAATCCGTCGGCTGAAGCTGATCCGTTTCCCCCATGAAATACTTACCTTGCAATGACTTGATGAACGGATTGGTGATATCGACCACGTTCGGCGGGCCAAAGGAATACATTGCTGCACCGTCCTTCCAGATTCGCTTCTATTCCACCATATGATTGGAATCTTAGAACATGCCTATAACGAGGCATCTGAGGAACGATGAACAATAATTAACGGTATGAAATTATTCCTTGGAGACGTGGCTTCCCCATATTGCGATACCTTCATCGGACAGGGCGCTGAACGTCATGACATATGACAACGTTCCTTCATTCCATTGACGGAGGAAAACGCCATGATAGACGATCCCGTCCACCGTAATATCGGCCGTGTAGTCCCCGGTGTTCTTCCACGTTCCCTGGACGCTGCCTGTTAGGTTGCCGTCCTTCTGCAGCTCGATCATCGCGGCAGCTTTAATATCGGCGGTAATTTCTTTACCGTGGTTAATGAACTTGTAAGCCCCGACAATCTCCGCAGCATCAACCTTCTCCGCCGTCTCGCCGGTGTATCGATGAGGAGTTATGACGGGCCAGCCCTCCGTATTCATAAGCAATTGATGAACGCGAACCTCATGCGCTTCGCCGCGCGACGGGAAGCGGGTATGGAAAATAATGAAGTTTTTATTCAAGTCGGCATCGTAATAAACGGAATTATGGCCGGGAGATACATAACCCGTTCCGATATTCGCAATTTCACCTTCTACGTTATCGAACTGGAAATTGCCCATTAGCTTAGCACCGTAGGGGGCAATGGATAAATCATCGAACAAAGTGCCGTACGCGCCGAAGGCGTTAATCATCTCTTGGCCTTCCGAATCGACATAAGGACCGTCTGGATTCTCGGATCGGGCGACACGAATATTATAGCCGCCTATCGCATCAAGGCCGCCGTATGATAGGTAGAGGTAATAGTAGCCGGTTTCTTCGACGTACTGAATATAAGGCGCTTCTATGCGGCTATGGTTGTTGCCGAGCAGCTTCTTGCCGTAGCCTTGCCCTTCGAGCGGCAGCCCCGTCGCCGGATCAAGCTTCATAATGAAGATTCCTCCGGAATAGGAGCCGTATACCATCCACAGGATGCCGTCCTTGTCGAAGAACACGTTCGGATCAACGACGTTAGGATGGACGGTAGCATCGTATAACTTGCCGTCTGCGCCGAGATCATTCCACATGCCGGATTTGAGAATTAAGCCTTTGTCCGTATAAGGACCTTCGACGTTGTCCGCAACGGCGATGCCGAGCGCGGAGCGGGGCGAATCGCCTTTGCACATGCTGTAATACATATAGAACTTGCCGTCCGCGAGCTGAATGACGTCGCCAGCCCAGAACGTATCCGTTTCGGCCCATTCCAGTCCTTCGCTCATTTCCTTCGTTACGTTCGGAATAATTGGATTCTCGTCATAGACGCTGGAATTCAACTGCTCCCAGCTCATTAGATCGCTCGACTTGGCCACCGCGAGATGAGAGCCGAACACATAGAACGTATCTCCGACTTTAATAATCGACGGATCGTGTACAGATGCATTTTTGAACTGAGGCTCATCTTCTGTAACCGCTTCCAAATTATTCGTGTTAGTCTCTGCCTTAGATACGGTCGTGGGGGCGGGGTTATTCGTATTTTGGTTACGCACGTTATTGCCGCCGCCATTGTCGCTGCAAGCGCTCATTAATGCGAGAACGCATACGGACGCGATAAAAGCTGTTCTTTTGTTCAATGTGGTGTTCCCCCTATTCAGACATTTAATAATTCATATAAACATTAATCGATTAATGAAATTATTATATTATTCTTCTGCCCATTTAACAAGCCATAGATTGAATTGCTACTCATGAACGCAAAAAAAGAGAGGAACCTGGTCCTCTCTTCTTAGCAGTTAATCGATATAAGCGTTATTCTGCTTTTTTCGGAGCTTCGAACGTCATGCCCTTCGTATCCACTGTAACCTTCTTCATGGAAAGAGGATCAAGCGGCTTGTCGCTGCCATCGCGTTCTTGGGCAACGATCTCATCAACGACATCAAGGCCTTCAATGACTTTGCCGAATGATGCATACTGTTCGTCAAGCGAATTAGCGTCCTCGTGCATGATGAAGAACTGTGAGCCAGCCGAATTAGGATCATTCGTCCGAGCCATGGAGATAACGCCGCGCTTATGCTTCAGCTTGTTCTCGAAGCCGTTCGACGTGAATTCGCCGGCGATGCTGTAGCCTGGACCGCCAGTGCCTGCGCCATCGGGATCTCCGCCTTGAATCATGAAGCCTGGAATAACACGGTGGAAAATAACGCCGTCATAGAATCCGCTTTGCACAAGCGAGATGAAGTTGTTGACCGTATTCGGAGCGACCTCTGGATAGAGCTCGACCTTGATGACCTTGTCATTGCTCATCTCTATTGTAACGACTGGATGCTTGTCCGATCCAAGCAGCTCAGGACCTTCTTCCTGCGGCGGTTCGGTGGCGGCAGCATTCTCGTTGTTGCCCGAGCCTTGGGTGTTGCCTCCGTTGTTTTCCTTGCTAGCTCCGCAGCCTGTCGTTACGACAAGCATAACGGCGAGTATGACGAGCAGCCCTGCAAATAATCTTTTATTCAACTGCATGTGTACGCATCCCCCTTGTATATGATCCACTTTGTATAATAGCATATCGATTGATTTGAATGCGAGTGGGAGTAGGGAACGGATTGCTTAAGACGGAGGGTTGACCTTCTCGTAAGGGAAAGCTTTACGATGAATTCGTAGTGCTAATCGAATACGGAAGGATGATTACTGGTATGCCGGATCATGAATCGATTTATAGGAAGGAAGCGGCGCGTTACGACGCGTTGATTACGAAGCAGCCTGCTTTGCAGGCATGCATCCGCGAGATTAAGCCTTATGCCGGACTGGATATTGTTGATGTTGGAGCGGGTACGGGCAGACTCGCTGCGGTGCTGGCGGGAGAGGCCCGGTCTATCGTGGCAACGGACGCTTCCGAAGCGATGCTCTCCATTGCGGCGGATAAGCTCACGGCGGCAGGGCATGCGAACTGGCGGACAATCGCCGCTGATATGAGGAAGCTGCCGCTTGCGGAGAGAAGCGCCGATCTCATCGTGGCGGGCTGGAGTATATGCTACCTGGGATCTAGCAATAATCCAAGCTGGGAACAAGATGTGGATACGGTCATGAAGGAGCTTAAGCGGGTGCTGCGGCCGGGCGGAACGATTGTAATTTTCGAGACGATGGGAACGGGGTTTGAACAGCCGAACCCGCCGGATTTTCTGCTGAGCTATTATTCTGCATTGACGGAGAAGTACGGGTTTTCGCATAAGTGGATTCGTTTGGACTACGAGTTCGATAGCGCGGAGCAGGCAGAGGAGCTGACTGATTTCTTTTTCGGAGAAGATAGGGAGAGGGCAGATGGGTCTGGGAGCTCAGCATCTCATGTGCCGGAATGCGCGGGGGTTTGGTGGCTATATACGTAAAGGGGAAAGATGGGAGAGCGCGCTTAGATGAGGCGCTGCTCCTGCGTGCAGGTTAGCGAATAACGAACTTCGACACTTCGCTAATCTCGTGCATCTCGTCAATCGTCAGCTTGAAGCGCAGCGTCTTGACGTTCTGCTCGGCGTGCTGCGCTTTGGATGCGCCGGGAATTGCGAACACGGTATCGCCATTGAAGTGAATGAGCCAATTGAGCGCGATCTGCGCGACGGTGGCATCATAGTGGGAAGCGATCTGACGCATAGTATCGATAAGCGGCATTGAGCGCTGCAGTCCGTTAGGGCGGAAGGATGCGCCGAATCTGCGAGGGCCATGGATTGATTTGACCAGCTGTGGATTGTCATGGAACTTGCCGGTTAGAATGCCTTGCTTGAGCGGCGAAAAAGCGATAATAGCGGCGTTCAGCTCCTTCGCTGTATCCAGGATGCCGTTATTCTCTATGTCACGGTCAAGCAAGCTGAATTTCACTTGATTGGAAGCAAGCCGCATGCCATGACTGCGCAGAACACGGTCGGCTTCAACCATCTGCTTAGCACTGAAGTTGCTGACGCCAATATGCTCGATCATGCCGGCTTCCGCAAGCTTTATCATCTCGCCCATCTCGCTGCTTACGCTAGAGAAGGAGAACGGCTTATGAATCTGATACAAATGGATCTTCCGACCCTCGAGGGCGTTCATACGATCGTGGATCGTCCGTCCGATATTGGTTGCGGTACGAAGGACCGGCCACCATTTCGTTGCGATATGGGTATGAGCTCCTGCTGGCAGCGCCTCGCGCAAAGCCCGGGCAAGCTGCTGCTCCGACTGCCCGTTGCCATAGATTTCGGCGGTGTCGAACCAGTTGATACCGCCTTCATAGCTGATTCTGACGATGTCGTTGATTGTGCTCGGATCAAGCGCAGGCCAGAACTTGCCAATCAAGCCATTCCCGTTGCTGAGCTGCCAGCAGCCGAGTCCGAGAGGAGATAACTTCATAGAAGTATTGCCAAATCGTCGATAGGTGGATTGAGGCATGGCAGCGGTCTCCTTTTGTGACAAATAACAATCGTTCTATAGAACAGGTTAGGATTTACCGGTGATTTGTTGAATTTTGCCCAAAAGATCATTCATCTGTTGCAGGAGCGAGTGCGCCTCTTCCGGCGAGCTGTCCAGCTGGCAGTAAAGCTGAGGAGGGACTTCATAGGCTTTGTTCTTCAAAGCCTGGCCTTGTTCCGTAAGCGTGACGAGGACGCTGCGCTCATCTTCGCGATCGCGGGTGCGCGTCAGTAAGCCGGCTGCTTCAAGCTTCTTCAATAACGGCGTAAGTGTGCCCGAATCTAGATAGAGTCGATGGCCGAGCGCACTTACCGATATATGATCTTGCTCCCAGAGGGCAAGCATGGTGACGTATTGTGTATAGGTTAATCCGAGCTCATCGAGAATAGGGCGGTACAGCTTCGTTATTTCCCGTGAACAGGCATAGATGGAGAAGCAGATTTGGTTATCAAGCTTTATTGTATCGTCGATATTCATAAGTACCTCCATAGATATAGGCATTGTTCATAAATAAAATGCCCCGTTACATTGATGATTATCCAATTAAATTGTATTAAATAAAATATAGTTCACACGGCTGCCGGCTGTCAACAAGGCATTAGGCAGGGTGTAGGCTGCCCTGCTTGCTTCAGCGTCGGGAGGTTGGACTATATTCCAATGAGGTTATCTTTTTTTATTTCCCCGTCTAATTGAAGAATATTTTTCCATTCGCGATCCATTGCCATCTTCTCGGTCGGTGTACGCAGTGAAACTTCGTTGTGATCTCCAGCTGATTATGCTATAGTTACAGCGTTTATTTGATGTGGAATGGAGGAGTAGAGAAATGGCGCATACCGCAGAAGATGTGGCGGAATGGATGTTAAATGAAGTGAAATCGGCGGGTATCTTGCATCAAGAAGCCGCAGTCCAATATATTAAAAGCCATTTTGGCGAATCATTCATTTATGTGAACGACAACGGCAACGAGTCGATCGACAAAGAGGTGAAGAAGGCGTTCCGCAAGCTCCACCGCGGCAAAGCGGCATGGGAACGGGACGGCTTCTTCTGGGGCTGGAGCTAGAGTGTAAATTGTAAAAAAGCCCTCCGCCTTCACGATATGTTCATCGTGTGAGCCGAGGGCCTTTTTTCAGTTACCTATTATATGACTAACGTGCCCCCACCAACCGCCGCGTGATGGAATAGGTATAGGAAGTATACCTATTCCGCGAAGTCTAGCTAGTTTGGGAGGAATAGAGATGGAAAGTATATCTATTTCACATGATCGTTACCTCACTATGCCCCCACCAACCTCCGCGTGATRGAATAGGTATAGGAAGTATACCTATTCCGCGAAGTTTAGTTAGTTTGAGAGAAATAGAGCTAAAAACTATATCTATTAGAAATAAGAATGAAACTGCCATCCAGCAACAGCTACTCCAGCTTTACGCCGATTCCAAGCGCTTCCGCTCGTCGCACCATATAGGCGGCAACGGTCATATCGAAAGAAGCCATACCCATTGGGCAGAACAAGACCGGTTCGTCATCGGCCCAAGCGGCTAATGCCTCGCGGCATACAACGTCGGCGAGCGAATGCGTCTGCTCCTTCGCAAGGCCGCACTCCTTATGCAGCAGCTCGATATCGGTATTCTCGCGGCATACTTCGCTCCAGTCGTCGACAATGACTGCCTTCACCTTGCCGATGGCGTCCGTCTTGAAGTCGCGCAGCGACACGTCCAGCAGCAGCGTTCCCGGCGCAGGAGGCACATCAATGTAGCGATTGCTGCTCACGGTACAGGTAATGACGACGTCCGATTCGGCATAGAGCTGCTGCCAAGTGGCTGCGGCAAGCGTCTTGCCGCGAAGGGCGGGGTGGATGTCATCGAGCTTCGGTTCTCTAATGTCGTAGACGAGCGCCGAGTCGATGAAATCGCCGTATAGATCGGCGCACATATCGAAATGAAGCTGACCGATCGGACCCCATCCGATAATGCCTACCTTCATGCGGCGGCCCGGATGAGCTTTCAAATAATGGCGAATGACGAGACCGCTTACTGCAGCCGTCCGTGCGGCGCTCGCGAGCGGTGCGTTAAGGATGGCATACGGCACGCCGCTCACCGCATTGTTCAGGACTGTCACGCTATGCGCGCGAGGTAGTCCGAGATGAATGTTGCCGGGAAAGCTGGCGATCCACTTCAAGCCGGCCGCTTGCACGTCGCCGCCGATATAAGCGGGCATTGCGATAATGCGGTTCGCCGGATCATTGTAGCGCAAATAAGGCTTCAAGGGCTGGGCAAAATCGCCTTGGTCCATAACGGTGACGGCATGTTCTACGCTATTCACAAGCTCATTCCATTGCAAGCCGACCATGCGTAGATGATTATCGTTCAAATATAACACGCGCATTATCCTTTCAACGGTGAATTAGCAGTGCCGAATTGCCGTTCGATCCAGGCGTCGGCGTATACGGTATCCAAGTAGCGCTCGCCGCGATCATGGAGGATAACGGCGCATACGGAGTCGCTAGGAATCTGATCGTAGAGACGCGTCATAGCCGCAATGACGGCACCCGAGGACGGACCGGCCAGAATCGACTCCTTCTGTACGAGCGCTCTGCAGCTGGCTGCCATTTCACGTTCTGGTATATTCATAGAAATGTCCATAAAGGACGACTGGCCGAAGGGAGGGACGATGCCCGCCCCGAGACCGGGAAACACGCGCGGACCTTTGGCTCCTCCGAATATGACGCTGCCTTCGGCATCAACAGCTACGAGCTTCGTGCCAGGCGAGTGCTTGCGCGCATACATGGAGCATCCAAGCATCGTGCCGCAGGTGCTGACGCCTCCGACAACATAGTCGACTGTCCCAAGCTTGTCTACGATCTCGCGCATCGTGCCTTCATAATGAGCGCTGTAGTTGTTTTCATTCGCATATTGGTTCGGCCAATAGCTGCCCGGTATACGGGTAAGCAGCTCTTGCACCCGCTGCAGCCTTGCAGGCAAATATTCGCCAGTCGCTTCATCGGGCTTCGCCACAAATTCAATCTCCGCACCGTATGCCTTCATAATTTTGATGTTCTGTTCGGATGTTTTTGGGTCGATGACGCATATGAATTTCATTCCATAATAGGAACAAATGGATGCGAGGCTGATTGCCATATTGCCTGAGCTGGATTCAATGACGACCGACCCCGGACCGATTCGTCCGTCCTTGATCGCTTGATTGATAATTCGTGCCGCAGGCCGGTCCTTGGAGCTGCCGTTCGGATTCATCAGCTCTAGCTTGGCGTATACTCGTATGCCGCGGCGCTCCTCGAATAGTTTGGACAGCCGCACGAGCGGCGTTTCTCCAATAACGGCCAATATATTGTCATTCACCACAATGGTCCACCTCTCACGAATAAATCTTTTTCGCCTTCACCGCTCCTCGTTCCAACTGCTCATTATCCGTTGCTTTCGTTACGACAATCCCGCTTAATATTCGGTTTTGAATCATTTCGCCAATCTCGGGGATTTTCACCTCAATGGCCTGCTGAATCGTTTCTATCATTGCCTCATCCAACGTTTTGCTCTTAATATGGACAGCAAGCTTATTGCCGCTAATGCGCACCCGCAGCTCTGCATCATGCACGTAGCGGTTGACGACCTCTTCAATGTCGTAAAGGCTAATCTTCTCGCCATGCTTTAGCTCCGAACCGATCCGCTTGGAGATGCACCTGAAGGTTTGCCTTGGTACCCCATTCACGATATGAGTCTCAAAATCTCTCACGACGTCATAAGTGACGAATCGAATAGCAGGAAACATAGAACGAACGAAAGAAGTCAGCACAAGTACGCCTTCGTTCTCCTGAAGGGGAGAGAAGCTCGGATCAATCTGTTCAGCCGGCAGCGCTTCTGCGAATAACCCTTCCGATAAAACGTATTTGCCAAGCTCATGCGAGTAGGCGGCGATAGCTCCGATCTCGATGGAGCCGTAAGTGTCGAGAATATCGCTCCGCTGAATGCCGAAGCGTTCAGCCATATTGGCTTGCCATTCCAAGGTAGCGATCTCGCCTACAACGATTATTTTTTTGATGCCGAATGCGGACGGTGCGGGAGCGGCTGCGGCGATGCCATCCAGAATGGAAGGCATCGTGTAGAGGAGGTCGGGCTTAAAGGTGTCAAGGCGGGCGATGTGCTCTTCAATGGGAGAAGAGAAAGACAAGGAATCAGCCACGAAACCCATCTTCTCGAAAATAGTGACGGCCGTGCTGGCGGCATGCCCAGTACCCATATCGGCAAGCGCTTTGCGTACACTCGGTAGATCACTGCCCAGCCATTCTTGGAAGGAAGTCATCTTGGCATCGATATAGCGCTCATCATCCGACTCCGAATAATAGATGGACTTGCGCTTGCCTGATGATGTTCCAGACGTCCGATAAACGGATAAGCCGGGTTCCGTTCTGCTCGATACTGCATAATACCCCTGTTCAAGCACTTCGGATGTTACAAGAGGCAGCTCCGCAACATTTTGCACAGAAGTATGGAGTCCCAACTGCGCGAGCCATTCGGTGTACCAGGGATGAAGCTTGCCTATCAGCTCTACTTGTTGCTGAATCGGCATTGCTAGAGTCATAGGTATGAACCTCCTATCGCATAGATTCAAAGCTGAATTACTTAAGCATATGTTCGCGATGACATCTCGGTTCTGTTTATGACGATAGCGGCCTAGGGCTATTTTTTGACTAGTTTAATATTGTAACAAGAGACTGAAAATAACGGAGGGATTGCGTGGACGTGTATGTGAACAAGGCGGCAACGGTTCGAAAAGCTGGCAATATCGAGGATGGCCCAAAGGCCGAGGTATCTATTAACAGCTACTCTAGGTACCGGAGAGGGTATTCGGGGCCAAAGAAGAAATTCAAAGCAGCGAAGAGGAAACGGGGACTATCGGCTGGAAACGGTCGCCCGGTCAGAAGCAGGTATGCGGCGCCTCCTAAGAGGAAATATGTACAACAAGCACCAGTGAAGCGCAAGGTGTCTAAACCAGTCGTTAAAGTGAGCAAATCGTATAAGGATAAATGGGCTAAGACGAAGATACTGCTACGTAACGGAGAACTGCGTCATCACGTGCCGATGACAAAACTGTTCGGCAAGCAATCCTTGTATGGAATGCTGCAAAAATTCGGTATGGTCTATGTGAAGCCGACGGGCGGTCAAATGGGCATCGGCGTTATGCGCGTGGAAGCGTATCGAGGCAAGTTTACGTATCAGAATGGGCTTCGGAAGGCATCGTTCGGCAGTTATGAGGCGCTCTATCACGCTCTTGTCAGGGAGACGAGGGGTAAGACTTATATCGTGCAAAAAGGGATTAACCTGCTTAAGCATAAAGGCAGACCGTTCGATATCCGCTTAATGGTGCAGAGGTCGCCGTATGGCGGCTGGGAAGCGACGGGTACACTCGGAAGAGTAGCTCATCCGCGTAAAATCGTAACAAACGGCAGTCAGGGCGGATCCATATACCCGACTGCGCGTCTGTTGAAGAAATATTCCGATGCGGGTTATCGCAACCGTTTGCTGCGGCATATGGACTATATTGGTCTGGTTACGGCGAAGCAGCTTCGTGCTGCATATCCGGGGCTGCGCGTGATCGGACTTGACCTCGCGCTGGATAAACAAATGAAGCCATGGATATTGGAGGTTAACACGGCGCCCGATCCTTGTCCGTTCACGCTGCTGCCTGATCAGACGATGCTGCGCAGAATCATCCGTTACGCGAGGGCATATGGCCGCACCTATGCGTTGAATTGCGGCAAGGCTAGGCGCGGCGTATAAGTGTAAATAGCAGTAATGCACGCCCCTCAATCGGAATGGACGATTGATTCCATTGAGAAGGCAGTGCGGAATCGAAGGCTCTCGACCGGGTCGCGCAAGTCCCGGCCGGTGAGCCTTTCGCATTTTTCGAGGCGATAGGTGACGGTGTTGCGGTGAACGAATAGCTGCTTGGCAGTCTCGGCCAGCTGGCAATGCGTCTCGTAGAACGTGCTTAGTGTCTTCAGAAGATCGCTTCGTTCCTTGCCTTCAATATGGAGCAGATCCTTGAACGTATCCTCGTAATATTCTTTCAGCTCTTCCTTCGGGATCATACGCAGCAGGTTATTGAAGTTTTTGGCGCGGTAAGGCTGGACGAACTGTCGCTTGCGCGCATCATAGCCGGTCTGCAGAGCTTCCACGGCCTCCTTGTAGGACAACGGAATGTCTGCGAGCTGAGAGACGGGGTTGCCTACGCCCATTGATATCGGAATGCCGTGCAACAGGTGCAGGCTATCGACGACTTGCCGCATTTGCTCGAGAAACTTGCTTACCTTGCCTGACTTTACGTCAATACTTCGCTGCAAGGCGATTAATATGCAGAAATAATCGTTTTTGGTGAACAGCACGAACCGTTGATCGAGCTTGGAAAACTCGTTCTTAAGCACATTGTAATGGCGGTCGCGTTCCGAAATGAATCTGCCGTCGGATTCAAGTGTACTCGAGGCGTCTGCGGTATCGTAGGACGTATCCCGTTTGACAACGATGCTGACGTAGTAGGGATGATTCATCAGTCTATAATACTTGATGCGATGGGTAAGCTCTTGCTCCGAGGAAATGAGGCCATCCACAAAGTCGGAGAAAAACTCATTCTTGTAACGACGCGATCGCTCCTTCACCGCTTGCCGTTTCATAAGCTCAAGGCCAATTACGTTAGCTGCTTGCTCCATCGCATGCTTGGACAAGTTGTAGTGCGCATGGCTTCGGTCAATGCTTGCAACGACGTAGCCTTCGAGCTGGTAGGTCATAATCGGGTGAAACACTGACGCCGCAATTGTAAAAGGCGTTTGCGGGAGCTGCCCTCCAGGTTCGAGAGAGGAACCGATTCGCTCTTGCAGGCTAGGAAGCAAGCTGCGGTATTGCTGCGAAGCAGCGCCGCCGGAGCTGCATAACAGCTTAGCTTCCGAATCAATGAGCATAACGGGCGAGCTGATGAGAAGGGACAGCTCCTCAATGATGTCTTGCGTCGACTTGCCCTGCATGATCATTTGAGAAAATTGCTTATGCGTTGTCAGCGCGTAGTTCAGCTCGTCCGTCCGTTTCTCTAGAATATGACTGAGCGAGTGGCTCGATATATCGCCAAGCGATTGCTCGAGCGACAGCTCGATGACTGGAAATTGCAGCTCGTCGGCTCGCTTAATGACTTCCGGCGGCACCTCGCGGAAAAATCGTTTGGTCTTAATGGCGAGGCCGGCGCAGCCGACATTAGCCATATTCGTAACGAGCGAGAGCAGCGCATCGGGATGATCCTTCATCGCGTAGCCAGTCGTCAGAAGCAGTTCCTGCGGCTTCAAATAATGAATGATGTCGGGCGCGTCCATAATGGTGATCGATTGAACGGTGTTGCTTATTCCTTCACGGCCGGCTACGATCACGGCATTCGCGTAGACAGGAAGCGATATTAAATCTTTGAGCAGCATGGTTAAACCACCCTCTACGTAATATATGTTAGATAATATGACATGAATATATCATTTATACGAAGCTATGTAAATGCGGGATTGTTTATTCTGTTCAATGAATGGCGTTGATTTTTGGTCAGTGTACACAATGACAATTTATTTTGCAGCGTTTATGATGAGTTTATCTATCTTTAATTGATGTCATGTAAGTTAACGGGAAAAGTGCTTTGGCTCGAATAATGAGTTGCCGCGAGTCGGCATAGAAATACATGGAGAGGGCGGGTGGATGCATTGAGTGACAGAGGGAAGCTGGATTTGTTAATCAAAAATAGTTCCGTCGTGCTGAAGGATGAGGTTCGCATTCTCGATATTGGCGTGAAGGATGGACTTATCGTTCAGCTTGGTCATGGCATTGACGCGCCGGCACTCGAAACAATCGATGCATCGGGCCTTACGGTGATGGCCGGTATGATCGATGCTCATGTGCATCTGAATGAGCCGGGACTTGGCGCGTGGGAAGGCTTCGAGAGCGGCTCGGCTGCGCTTGCTGCCGGCGGCGTGACTACTTATATCGATATGCCGCTGAACGGGGTGCCTCCTACGGTGACGGTCGCCGCTATGCAGATGAAGCTGGATGCGGCGTATGAACGGTCCTATGTGGATTACGCATTATGGGGCGGCCTTGTTCCAGGCAAGCTGCATGAGTTGAAGCCGCTAAGCGACGCTGGTGTAGTTGGTTATAAAGCGTTCATGTCAGCGCCTGGGGGAGAAGGGGAGGATATCTTCCGCGAGGTTGACGACTATACGTTGCTTGAAGGAATGAAAATCATTAAGAGCTTGAACAAAGTGCTTGCGCTGCATGCCGAGAGTGAGCCGATCGTCTCGAGGCTTGCTGACGCCGCACGGGCGGAGGGTCGACTTGGTGCTGCTGATTACGTCGCCACGCGTCCGATTGTGGCTGAGCTTGAGGCAATCAATCGAGCTTTGTTCTACGCCGAGCAGACGGGTTGTGCCTTGCATTTTGTGCATATAAGCAGTGGGGCGGGGGTTCGAGCCATTCATGAAGCGCGCGAGCGCGGCATGGACGTTACGGTAGAAACTTGTCCGCATTACTTAGCGTTTACCTCGGCAACAATGGTGGAGAAAGGCGCGATCGCCAAGTGTGCGCCTCCAATGCGGGACAACGAGGAACGAGAGCGTCTGTGGCAAGCGGTAAGGGAAGGTCGAATCGATCTGATTGCATCGGATCATTCGCCAAGCCCAACTTCAATGAAGGAAGCGGACAACTTCTTCGATGCTTGGGGAGGGATTGCCGGAGCGCAAAGCTCGGTCGCATTCTTTGTAGGCGAGGGTCATGTGAAACGCGGTATTCCGCTTACGGAAATTAGCCGAATGATATCCGGCGAGCCTGCGAAGCGATTTGGCCTGTATCCCGCTAAGGGAGAGATCAGATTAGGCTCGGATGCCGATCTTATTTTAATAGACTTGAACACAACCTATGTACTGCAGAAGGAGCAGCTCTATCATCGTCATAAGCATAGTCCTTATATTGGCGAGACCTTTCATTGCGGCATTATGGCCGTGTATAGCAGAGGGCGTAAGGTATATGATTCGGAGACGGGACTTGGCAGTGAGAAGCGGGGAACTTTTATTCGATAGTCCATGAGGGTTCTAATTGCAGCAGTGCTTTGAAAGGGGGAGCGGCCATGGGACAAGGAATTGCAGCACACCCGCAAGAGAAGGAAGAACTGCTCGCAATTTTCGAAGAGCAAATTGTAGAAGTGCTGGAGTGGTTGGCCGCATTCAGCCCAGACGAGGCGGGCGGCGTTACCCGTCTGCTGTATAGCGATACGTGGCTGAGTACGCAGCATGCGCTGGCTGAGCGGATGAAGAGCTACGGTTTCGTGACGGAGTTCGACGAGGTAGGCAATCTATTCGGCAAGCTGCCGGGGGAGCATGCAGAGGCCTCTTCCATATTGACGGGCTCACATATTGATACGGTCGTGCAAGGCGGCAAGTATGACGGCGCATACGGTATCGCGGCAAGCTTGCTGGCGCTGCGCTACTTGCATGGCCGGTACGGCAAGCCGAAGCGGACGATGGAGGTCGTTGCGTTATGCGAGGAGGAAGGCAGTCGTTTTCCGACGGCTTACTGGGGGTCTGGCAGTATAGCGGGCAAAAGGGACTTTGAGCAGGTTGCTCATTTGCAGGATATAGATGAGGTTTCGTTCGTGGATGCGATGGCGAAGTGCGGCTTCGGGGAAGGCTCTGGCCGGAGCAGTCGTCGTCACGATATCGGCGCATTCATTGAGGTTCATATTGAGCAAGGAGCAGTGCTTGAGACGGAGAACGTAGCTGTTGGCGTTGTTGACGCGATAGCTGGTCAGAGACGAATGAAATTCGAGGTAACCGGCGAATCGAATCATGCCGGCACGACCCCGATGCATATGCGAAGAGATGCGCTGGAAGGTGTCAGCGCGATGATTCTGGAGCTGCGTCGCGAAGCGACTCGGCAAGGTGCGCCGCTGGTGGCGACGGTAGGACGGCTGAATGTATTGCCGAACGTGCCGAATGTCGTTCCCGGCAAAGTGACGTTCACGGTGGATGCCAGGCATGCGGACGAGGCGGCGTTGGGCTTATTTTGCAAGTGGGTCATGGAGACGTTTAAGCGACTCGCCGATGAAAGACAGCTTGAGATTAGCGGGATGGAATGGTTTTGCGAGAAGCCTGTCCCGATGGATGCGGGTATTATACGCCATTTGGACGAAATAAGCCGAGAGATGGGCATTTCTTCGAAGCGGATGGTTAGCGGAGCGGGGCATGACGCCCAAATGTTCGAGCACATCTGCCCTACTGGAATGCTGTTCGTTCCAAGCCGCGGCGGCATCTCGCATTCGCCGCTTGAATATACAGCGCCAAGCGAGCTGGCTGTTGGCGTGCTGGTATTGACGGAGTTGTTGTACAGATTGGGGTATGGGGAGGAAGCGTTATGAAGGTATACAAGGATTTGTCGCCATCGCCGCGTACGATAATGACGCCGGGGCCGGTAGAGGTTGACCCGCGCGTGCTGCGGGCGATGTCGTATCCGATATTAGGGCAATTCGATCCCGAGTTCACTTCGATAATGAATGAAACGATGGAAATGCTGCGGAAGCTGTTCGTTACCGAAAATGAATGGGCATTTCCGGTGGACGGCACGTCGCGGTCCGGTATTGAAGCGGTTCTCGTCAGCTTAATCGAGCCGGGAGATAAGGTGCTTGTGCCGATCTATGGCCGGTTCGGACATCTGTTGACGGAGATTGCCGAGCGTTGCGGCGCCGAAGTTGTGACAATCGAGAAGGAGTGGGGCTTCGTCTTCGATACGGAGGAGCTTGTCGCGGCAATACGGACACATCGGCCTAGACTTGTTGCGATCGTTCATGGCGAGACGTCAACTGGGCGGATGCAGTCGCTTGAAGGCATTGGACAAGTGTGCCGCGAGCTCGATGCTTTGCTTGTCGTCGACGCGGTAGCCACGATAGGCGGCGTGGCGCTGGAGACGGACCGCTTGCTGCTTGACGCGGTTATCGGCGGCACGCAGAAATGTTTATCCGTGCCGGCGGGCATGGCGCCGATTACGTACAACAGCCGTGCGGCGGCGAAGATCGCAAGGCGCAAGAAGATTGAGCGCGGCCTGCTGACGGGCGGCGAAGAGGAGTCGCTGCTGCGTCCGGTGCAGAGCAATTACTTCGACCTCAGCATGCTCCAGGATTATTGGAGCTCAGCTCGATTGAACCATCATACGGAAGCGACATCGATGCTGTATGCGCTGCGAGAAGGACTGCGACTTGTGCTGGAGGAAGGTCTGGAGCCGCGATATGCGCGGCATAAGGCGCATGAAGCGGCGCTTGTCGCCGGAATTGAGGCGATGGGACTGTCGCTGTATGGCGACCCCGGCTGCAAAATGCCGGTCGTCACCTGCGTCGAAATCCCTGAGGGAATCGACGGCGAAGCGGTTAGAAGTACGCTGCTGCAGGATTTTGGCATTGAGATAGCAAGCTCCTTCGGCGTGCTGAAGGGGAAGATATGGCGCATTGGCACGATGGGCTACAGCTGCAGCAAACGCAACGTGCTGCTCACGCTCGGCGCGCTCGAAGCAGCTCTGTTGCGTCAAGGTCACAAGCTGGAAGCTGGCCGCGCCGTGCAAGCGGCATTGAACGCATATGCTTGACGTCTACTGACTCCGGCTCGATCTTCGAGCTGGTGGGCGCGGCGCGTGAAACGTAGCCAACAGACAGCTATGTTGGAGATTTGCAGTAACTATAGGCGGTTTTGTGTGCTGTTGGGGGCTATGTTGGATATTTGCAACATAGCCCCCTGCTTTGAGTTGAGTCCGTATACTTGTGTAAAAAGCTAGGATCTCAAAAAAAGGGAGCCATAGCCAGAATCCTCGTTTAGAATGGAGTTGTCGAGACAACATTCATTGGAGGGATTTTGGTATGACTCAATATCAGATTAGCGTAGATTC